>CAYQNT010000011.1:0-37804 GCA_964418865.1 uncultured Rikenella sp. | reverse complement strand
GTTCTTGATATGGTAATAGCCGTTATTGTGGGTCCGCTCATAGAAACACTAATATTCCAATCATTAATTATAGAAGTTATCTGTAAGATTATAAAAAGACCGAGAAGGAACATATGTATTGCAGTACTCGTATCTTCTTTGGCGTTTGCACTAACTCACACATATAGTTTATATTATATTATTTTTGCGTTTTTTATGGGAGTTGTTTATGCCTTGGCATACTACCTGGCTAGGTACAGAAAGGAGGGCGCAATAAGTTTAGTATTCATAATCCACGCTATGTCTAATTTATTGATCTCAATATATAATATACTTACCTAGGTGCCTGATAACCAGATAATATGAATTGTTGGGGGCTTTAGATAAATGCTCTCTAGGGCGCACTGTATAATACTCCGCATTCCCTTTGCCAAAGCCGAAGAGGCGGGCCTCAGTACATTTTTTGCTATCTTACCCTTAACGCTTTAAAAGGGACGCCCGGATTCCATGCCGGAAAATCTTCTGTGATGCTAAGGTCATAGCCTACTTCAAAATAGACTCTGAGATCATCTATCATTCCGTCAAAATCCCATTTGTCAGGTTCGTAATTGTCCGAGGGTTTATGGTAGTTCTCCATTGTCCATTTCTCTGATTGAGCCAGGCCCCATTCCTTGCCATGCTCAACATTGTCAACCCCGCTGGAAAGGTATAACGACGGCACGCCGGCCTTGGCAAAACTGAAATGGTCTGAACGGAAATAGCCGCCTTTCTCGGGGGTAGGGTCAGGACTGGCATAACGGCCATCCTTGTTGAGTACCGCAATGGCATAATCATCAAGTTGTGAGTTTCCGAGCCCGACGATTGTCATGTCTTTTGTCTTTCCAAAAATATTCAGGGCATCCATATTGATCGCACCTACTGTTTTGTCCAGCGGGAAGATCGGGTTTCTTGCATAGAATTCACTTCCCAGCAATCCCTGCTCCTCGCAGGTGACGGAGAGAAAGAGTATTGAACGATCCTGTTTCTTAGGAAGCATGGTAAATGCCTTTGCAATCTCCAGCAGGGCTGCAGTTCCCGTAGCATTATCAACGGCACCGTTTAAGATTGAGTCGCCTTCAAAAGCCGGGTTAATACCGAAATGATCCCAGTGGGCAGTATAAATTATATATTCGTCAGATCTGTCTGCCCCCGGCCAAACGGCAGCCACATTATTTGATTTGGAATACTCTACCTTATTGCTGAATTGCACTGATGCATGCAGGTTCATGTAAACAGGCTTGAAGCCGGGCTGCGCCGCTGCCAGGGTAAGCTGATCCCAATCCATGCCGGCCGATTCAAATATTCTCTTTGCTGCCTCTGTAGTAACCCACCCAGTCATTTCGAGATTCGATTTAGAGAGGTCATTGTCTTCAAGATAGAAGCGGGATCCTGACCAGCTGTTCTGAACCACGGCCCAAGGGTAAGCTGCAGCGCCTGTTTCGTGAATTATTAGCGCTGCTCTTGCTCCCTGTCGCGCTGCCTCTTCATATTTATAGGTCCAACGGCCGTAATAAGTCATCGCCTTGCCATTAAATAGTGCAGGGTCAGCAGTAGCATAACCCGGATCATTTACAAGCATCAGTACAGTTTTCCCCTTCACATCAATACCTTCATAATCGTTCCAGTTATTATCAGGCGCATTGATTCCGTAACCGACAAATACAATATCGGAGTTATCTATTTTTATGAATTCACTCACCCATGGAGTTCCTGCAATAAAATCATCTGAGAAATTTAAGCTTATCTTGCTCTTTCCTCCGTTGATGTCAAGCTTCATGGCGTTGTCAGAGGTAAGCTTCACCAGTGACACTTCCTGAAAATAACTCCCGTTGTTGGCAGGGAGCATACCTAGCTGCATAAACTGTTCTGCAAGATAGTTGATGGTTTTAACTTCCCCGGCGCTTGAAGGAGCCCTGCCTTCGAAGTCGTCTGAAGCAAGCACGGAGATATAATTTTTCATATCATCGGCAGTGATGCTTTTCAGGGCGGTGTCTATATTGCTGTTCTGCATATTGCAGCTTACAAGTGCAAGAACGGTCAACAGGATTATAACATTAAGTTTTTTATACATGGCGGTAATATTTGTTCTTTTTATCTCCTATTTTTTTGAGGATGGCTTAAAAGTAATTTATTTTTTCGCAATGCCCAAAAACAGTCAGGCAGCCAATTAGTTCTTAATACTACGGACAGAAAAACCATTCCTGGCGTCCCAGTTGGATCTGCTTACTGTGCCGTTATTGGTGTAGCAAAACCATGTCTCGTATCCCAGTTGTATCTGCTTACTATGCCGATATAGATGCAGACAATCCGTCACCATGCATAATAGTTTAAATCAGGCTCTGAATGAAGGGTTAGCAATCGTTGCCACGCCACTTTCCACCCTTAGAGAATAACTCCCATATTTGCTACGTTATAAGCCTGATTAGTTGCCGATGAAAGAACTTTTTGAAGACGGGAGGGGAATTGTACTTATAACAATTGTTGTATGTCAGCTGACTATAACTTCCTGTTCAAGGGAACTTTATCGCGAACCATCTTTCCCGAATATCGAAAACAAGGCTGAAGAGAAAGAGCTCAAAGATTTTATGGACGGGGGCACAGGGAAGGCAATAAATACTCAAAATACCACTGTTGATGAAATCATCACTACCGCTCAGAAATACCTTGGTGTACCTCATTGTATGGGTGGAACAACCAGTAAATGCATGGATTGCTCAGGATTATTGGTGGCAGTATTTGCCAGTCATGGCATTCTCCTGCCCCATAACTCTGAAGAACAGGCCAGGTATGGAGAGTTGATACCCGGGATGGATGATCTCAAAAAGGGAGATCTGGTCTTTTTTATCAGGTCATATGAAACAAAGAATTTCATCACCCATTCAGGTATTTATATCGGTAACAATAAATTTATCCATACCTCCTCCAAAAATGGTGTCACCATTACGTCACTAACCGATCCCTGGTGGAAAGAAAAGTTTATTTTCGGGACAAGGGTGTTTGAATAATTAGCCGGACTGTTGTTATAAATGATGGTTTAAACGTTTTTATTGACCCTCCTTTTATTTAACTTTATCATTCTATTGTTACTCAACACAATTATGGTAAAGGTACGAGACTCTATCTTGTTTTGGCTATTATGCGAGGTATTGTTCATGGTACCCGGAGGTCTTCTCGACATATTTTTAACATCAACATTTAGTGCTCTGGATGAAATAGTCATCAATCTGATTGTATTCCCGTTTTCATGTCTTATACTGCTTTTAGGCATGAGAATTTTCTTTTATGACATATTTCTGAAGATTAAGAGCCTGATGCAGATTGATGCCCGCAAGATTGCTTGGCTTATTGCATCATTTATTGGAATGGGGCTACTTTATTTCCTACCTGTCTTTGTGGGATTCAAATTAAATCTGGTGGTTCATAAAGTCCCATTAATTGAGAGTGCCGGAGTTTTTTATATTATGCTGGTTTTGCTTCAGTATTTAGTATGTGCAACAGTAGAAGAGATAGTATACAGAGGTGCAATCCTATCATTTTTTCTTGCAAGAGTGAAACCATGGTTTGCAATACTGTTCATTTCCGTTTTCTTCTCTTTAGGGCACGCGCAATACATTGGAATAATGCCTTATTTGACGGCTTTTATGGTTGGAATGCTGCTTTCGGTCATAGTGATTAAAACCAAAACTCTCTATATGGCTATAGGCCTACACACTGGATGGAACTTTGCTTTTTATTTTTATGACTTGTATTTTGATTCCAGCATTAAGACCATCCCTCATTGGGGTCATACTTTTGAAATACTTCAGATTGGCACACTGACATTATTATTCCTTCTTGCTGTGTGGTATTTCTCAACCGAAAGGTTATCATCTAAAAACAAGGAAATTACCAGGTAATCCGTAGGTTTATTTGCGATTATAGCTGGTGCCATGATACTTATGACTGGATTAACAGCTACAATCTTTTAACGATCAATTACTGCCTGAGGCCTTGTTTGTTACTATGATTATTGATAAATTTGTTTAGCCTTTAAAACCAATAGTTTTTAAAATAGACTGTTATGGCAAGATTTCTCAAATTTAACCTCTTTAGTTTTCTATTTGTTTTAAGCCTGATTTGTTTTGGAGGAGCGATAGTATCACTGATAGTATTCGAAATCTCTCCACGGGGTAAGCTGGCCTTTTATTCACTCATATTCCTATCTATTATAAACAGTTTATCTTTTGGGCTTCACCTCAAAGAAAAAAGAGCGCGCGCAGGAGCGAACCAAAAAGATGTTGGAAAATAATTATTGAAAACTAAATCTACTGCGATGAAGAAGCTTGAACTAATCCTGATTGTCGGTGCCATAGTTGGCCTCCTTATGGCACTCTTCCATGGCCCGTATTATAGGCTGGTCACCATGTTATTTTTCACTTCATTGGGTTGTCTCTATTACTTTTTTGGTTTTGCACTGCTAAATAATGTTCCGGGACGGAAGATATTTAAATCAGATTCCTACAAAGGACTCGGAACATGGAGAATCCTGATTGCTATTGGAACAGGCTGGGCTATTTCAACACTTGTATTGGGGTATCTGTTCTCAATACGCAGCTATCCGATGGCAGAACTCTTCCTTGTGGTCGGATCGGTATTCACAGCGATCATGCTCCTGCTTGCCTCCATCAGATACGTGAAGGAAAGACATCAGTCTTACAAAACCATAATCCTGAGATGTGCGCTGTTCATCATTATCGGAATTATATTTCTTCTACTACCTGCACATATATTCCCTGCCTCCTAAGCTTTGAACATCTAATTCCTACGATCATGAAACAAAAATTGTCCTCACTGGGTGTCATGTGGTTCATAGTGGTTATTGGTTCTGCAATAATATTCACTACGGCTCTGATCCTTATTTTAACTGATCATTCTCCAGTTACGAAAAGCCTTGGGGAAGTGTTAATCATGGTATGCACTGTATTGAATCTGGGACTTGCAATAAATTTCTACCGGCATAATAAGAATCAGTTGTTCAACGACATCAAGGAAACGGGGTTGTAAACTCAAAGACAAAAACATGAATAGCCGAAAAAATCCTGACTATCGGACTTGTAGGCTTTATATTATTATCTGAGATTTATTTTCTACCTTTAACGGTGGAACAGAAATAATATCCAATGAACCAGCTAGTGCTGCGAGATAAAACCCATGAATATGTGTTTCTCTTTTTGGGAGGACTAACGCTTCTTTCAGTTGGGATACAACTCTTTATACATAACCCAAGAGAAACAATCTTTTGGATTCTTTTTGCTGTTTTTATAATGGCGGCAATCTTATTATTAATAATTGGCTTCGGAGGACTAATTAACAGGATAACTGCTGACGCTGGAATTCTCACAATCCGCTGGAATACAAAAATTTTTAAAAAGCATATCTGGATCAATGAGATTGCCGGAATAACAGAAGACAAAAACTATATACGAATCCTGACAAAGGATGGGAAAAGCATACGCCTGCGGGTAAAACTGCTTGAACCCGACAAGCGCCGTGCAATACGGAAATTCCTCAAGGAAAATACCAGTTTCTGAAAGCGGCAAGGTCCCTGGTATTTACTATCACCATAATATATTATCTTTATCGTGAGTTAAATCCGCTATCATGAAACAACTCGTACTAAGAAACAAAACATATGAACGGATATATCAGGCCATAGGTATCGTCTGGCTCGTCATGGTCATAGTAATATTTATCACTGGAGATAAGTCCGGCTGGGATTTCTGGCTGCAGATACTGCTATTTCTGTTGCTGGCGATCACTTTTTTAAGCCTGAACTTCGGCATGCTTGTCAGCAGGATTACTGCAAATAAAGGGGAGCTGATTATCAGATGGTACAGTAAGCTCGCCAGCGTGAGTGTTAGAATCAATGACATCGATGAGATACTTGCTGATGAATATGCCGTGCAGATAATATTGAAGTCCGGCCGCAAGATACGCCTGCCTTCAGCAATGCTAAACTTTAACGAAAAGCATGCGGTCAGAAAGTTTCTCAAAGAGACCACCAGCTTCTGAACCCTATGCGCCTATTACTTCCTTTTTCCCTCCTAGTGGCATTCTTAAGTTTGCCCCTGGCGGCACAGAGGACTACGATCAATTCTCCTTCTTTAGCCCAGAAGGTTACCATCAGCGGATATGTCACTGATGCCGGCAGTGGAGAGCGCATGATAGATGCCACTGTCTACGAGAAAGCCTCGTTTGCCGGGACCACAACAAACAACTACGGTTTCTACAGCCTCCCCCTTTTAGCGGGCAGTGCTGAAATAATAGTGTCATATCTGGGCTATGACGCTGTTAAGCTTGAGGTTAACCTGACCCGTGACACCGTAATGAATTTCAGCCTCACGATGTCATCAAGTGAGATTGACGCTGTCACTGTCACAGCATCAGGACGCCAGTCGAAGATTGAGAGTACGCAGATGAGCATGATAGACATTCCCATTGAGAAGTTCTTAAGGCTGCCGGTGATCTTTGGTGAGGCCGACGTGCTTAAGGTGATACAGCTTCTGCCTGGTGTACAGTCGGGTACCGAAGGCTCTACGGGCATCTACGTCAGGGGAGGCGGCCCTGACCAGAACCTCTTCCTGCTGGACGGCGTGCCGGTTTATAACGCCAACCACCTCTTCGGCTTTATGTCAGTGTTCAATCCTGATGCCGTTAAGTCGGTACAGCTTTACAAGGGCGGCTTCCCGGCGCGTTACGGCGAGCGTCTCTCCTCGGTGGTAGACATACGCATGAAGGAGGGTAATGAGAAGGAGTTCCATGGCAATTTCGCCATAGGGCTGATATCGTCAAAAGTATCTCTTGAGGGGCCCATCATCAAAGACAAGACATCATTCGTTATCTCAGCAAGGCGTACCTACTATGACGTGCTGGCAAAACCGTTCATAATGAAGGTGAATCAAGGCTCCGACTCAAAAACAACAGGAGGATATTACTTCTATGATCTCAATGCCAAGATTAACCATAAGTTTTCAGAGAAAAGCCGTCTCTACCTGAGCTCTTACATGGGTCGCGACAGGGCCTATACCAGTGACAGGAGCAAATCTGATTACGACTATGGCGGAGTCCGGGAACGCTATGAATACAAAGACAGTTATGGTTTGGGCTGGGGTAATATAATCACATCACTCAGGTGGAATTACCTTATCACCAACAAGCTCTTCAGCAATACCACACTGACATACAGCAACTACGACTTTGACGTTACCATTGCATCGTCAACGAAAAACCTTAACACCGGAAAGAAGGAGTCCGATTACTTTAAATACTTCTCAGGTATTGAAGATCTGGGTGCAAAGATCGATTTCGACTGGTACATGTCATCAAAACATTCGGTCAAGTTTGGGGCCGGTTACACATGGCATCATTTCAAGCCGGGAGTGACCTCATTCAGGTATAACTCTATGTCCGGCAATGAAGGCATTGACACCATTATTGGCGATATGAAAGTCAGGGCGAAGGAGTTTATAATGTATGCTGAAGATAATTTTGATCTCACGTCCCGCATCAAGGTTAATGCCGGCATCCGGATGTCACTATTTAACGTGCAGGACACAAGCTACTTTATCTTTCAGCCGAGGCTCTCGCTGCGCTACCTGGCAACAGATGATCTCTCGTTCAAGGTCTCATATAGTAAGATGGGCCAGTTTGTACACTTGCTCACAACCTCGGCTATCAGCCTCCCTACGGATCTCTGGCTGCCGGTGACACGGAGGTTTGATCCGCCGGTATCACATCAGGTGGCCATTGGCTCAAGCTTCAGGCTGCCAGTTAACCTGGAGATGACCATCGAAGCTTTTTACAAAACCATGAACAATCTTATTGAATACAAGGAGGGAGCTTCGTTTGGAGGTACCGGCGCAGGATGGGAGTCGAAGGTGGAAAAAGGCAGAGGATGGGCTTACGGCGCCGAATTCATGGTGGAGAAAAGTTATGGTAAACTGACCGGATGGATAGGTTATACCCTCTCATGGACTGAAAGGCAGTTCGAGAACCTGAACTATGGCAGGGCATTCCCGGCAAAGTACGATCGCCGGCATGATATCAGCGTGGCGCTGACGCATAAGTTCAGTGAGAAGGTTGATGTCGGGCTGGTATGGGTTTACGGTACAGGCAATGCTGCCACCCTGGGTATAATGGAGTATCCTCCGGAGAATTTTATGAGCAATAACTCCTATTACTCATACGTGACTGAGTATCCCAGTCGCAATAATTACCGGACACCATCTTATCACAGACTCGATCTTGGAGTGAACCTGCACAAACAGAAGAAGCACGGCATACGTACATGGAGCTTCTCAGTGTATAACGCCTATTTCCGCAAGAACCCATTCTTTATCTATTGGGACTCGGAATCTTACGTGGAACCTGACCCCAACAATCCAGGCCAGATGCTATATTTCAGCAAGCCTGTACTAAAGAAGGTCAGCATCTTCCCTATCATCCCGTCATTTTCATATTCATTTAAATTCTGACGGTATGGCAGAGAGAAAATATACATTTATCCCGGCACTTATTTTACTGCTGTTTTCAGCTGTATCATGTGAAACCACTATTGAGTTCAAGGGCACCGAGGCAGAACCTAAGATAGTGATCTATTCGCTTTTAGAGGCTGACAGTATGGTTGCCGTATCTGTTTCCATAAGCCATGCTGTCTTTGATGAAAGGTATAAACCGAAGCAAATAGCAAATGCGGTGGTGCGGCTATACCGCGACGGAGATCTGCTTGAGATACTGAACTACATCCCGGAGGTACCTCTGCCTGATTATTCTCCTGCCCACCCTTTTGCAAAATATGCCTCTCAGGTTAACACGCCTCAATATGGCAGTACATACAGGATAGAAGTAGAGGTACCCGGATATAGGATGGCCTCCGGTGAGGCAAGCCTGCCTGAACCGGTAGCTATAATGAGCGTTGACACCAGCCATGCTGTCATTGTTATGCCAGATTGGATTGAGAACAGGCTCATTGTGAAAGCCAGATTCCGCGACCCGCCCGGACAGGAGAATTTTTACCGGGTTACCGCCTCTGCTCTTGTTGGCATATATTACGGAAACAAGGAAGAACCATACTTGCCTCTCATGCCAATAATCGTCAGTGAGGCAGACCTGAGCTATGCCTTCAGAAATGAACCGCTGATAGCCCCAAAGCAGGATGAAGATATTTTCGGAATGTATCTGCAAAACACATATAATCTTTTTACAGATGAACTGATCTCCGGAAAGGAATATCGACTCACCTGGGAAAGTAGTTTTCAACTTCCTGACACAGCCTATTATGAGTTTGCACATACATCTTTCAGATTGCATACAATGACCAGGGACCTTTTCCTCTATCTTCAGTCGTTATCTGCACAAAAACAGACAGGTGATAACTTCCTTGCAGAGCCCGTGCTGGTATTCACTAACATCTCAAACGGACTTGGGATTGTGGGCGCTATATCTACCTCAACGGCCACCTTACGTGTCGGAAAGTATCCTGTTGAGGGGGTGGAATATGAATACAGAAATAATTATTATCAATACGGCTTGTGACACACCAGTCATGAGTCGCGTTATTTTGAATAACTGATTCAATGGTAAACGAAACATCAAAACAGGAAAAATGGTACCAGTCGATGACCGTTAAGATGGCATTGCTGGCATTTATGGGTCTCATACTTCTCATCCCTCTCGCCCTGATCCGCCAGGTGATTAATGAGCGTGGGCGTAACGCCGCGGATGCAAGTACGGAGATTGGGACACTATGGGCTTCTGCACAGACAGTCACCGGTCCGGTGCTGAATGTTCCCGGTACTAAAGTCATTTCCAATGACGGCAGCTATGTGACTACCACCATGCACATCCTGCCGGATGAACTGAAGGTCAACGGCATTCTGATGCCAGAGGTGCGTTACCGTGGCATTTACGAGACTGTGGTCTACGATAGCGACATGGAGATCACCGGCCTGTTCAACATTGAAGGGTCAGAACCGCCGAGAGACTATCTCTGGCAATGGGATCAGGCCTATATCTCACTGGGCGTATCTGATAATAAAGGTATAAGTGATAAGACCGAACTAACAATCGGAGGCAGCGTTATTGGCGCCAGGCCCGGGCCGGGGCAGACAGATCTGTTTGATAAGGGCATTAACTTCCCCCTGGCAATTGATCCGGACAAAAGCAGTGAGTATAATGCCGTTTTCACTCTTAAAATGGGTCTCCGTGGCAGCAGAAGCATTGTCTTCTCACCTGTGGGCAAAAACACCGGAGTGACTCTTACTTCCAGATGGGATGCCCCTAAGTTTACCGGCAACTTCCTTCCTGCCGACCGTGAGGTGACTGACGCCGGATTCACTGCCAGCTGGGTTGTGACACACCTCAACAGGAGTTTCCCGCAGGTATGGACAGGCAAAAGCTATACCCCTGCTGATGATGCATTCGGTGTTGACCTGATAATGGAGGCAGACCATTATACCAAGGCGGAGCGCAGCGTTAAGTACGGGCTGCTCTTCATTGCCCTTACCTTCCTGGTCCTTATAATTATAGAACTGAGATCGGCACAGCGCATTCATCTTTTCTATTACCTGCTGGTAGGTCTTGCACTGATAATGTTTTTCTCGCTGCTAACCGCACTCAGCGAGCATATTGGCTTTAACCCTGCATACCTGATTTCTGCTGCTGCCATAATTGGTCTCCTCACCTTTTTCTTCAGGTCGCTGCTGAATAAGAGATGGATGGTGCTGCTTATAAGTGGACTGCTGACTGCCCTGTATCTGTTCATATTCTTCCTCCTCGCCATGAAGGATTACGCATTTCTGGCGGGTAATATAGGCCTGTTTGTTTTGCTGGCCGCGCTTATGATTATCTCGGCAAAGTATAAACTGTTCAGAGACTAGCAACGGCATAGCTGCTGGTCTCTCTTGACCGGACGGCTTGCTCCGGTAGTTATTCACCCGCTTCTGTCAGAAGATCGGATATTTGCAAATTCAGATCCCGGCTTCCAGAATCAGGGGTATCTTTCTCCGATGCACCACGCTGTGCATCGGAGAAAGCTTTTTCTTCAGCGGGGATGTTAAGTCGCATATTTTTATCAGCTTTTTAAAGTAACTTACAGGGTTGCTTTAAAACTGACTGAACCATGTTGCTGAAAAGGTACATTGAGGAGGAAGGACCGGATAAATTCGATCTTATAATTGTTGGTGGAGGTATCACCGGTGCGGCTGTGGCCTACATCGCCGCGGCACGAAGCCTGTCAGTGGCTCTCTTTGAAAAGAAGGACTATGGAGGTGCTACCTCGGCTGCCACTTCCAAGCTGATCCACGGAGGGCTCCGTTATCTTGCCAACGGCGAGCTGAGACTGGTGCGCGAGTCGCTGCGCGAGAGAAGGATACTCGGTAATATTGCTCCCAACTTCGTCTATTCTCTGCCCTTCATCATGCCTATGTACAAGCGCTGGAAGGGAAACATCTGGCAGATGCTCGCCGGCATGTTCCTCTATGACCTCCTGTCTTATGACAAAAAGGATACCTGGGACAAGAGCAAGAGACTCCAGAATCACAAGCTGGTCTCGCACAGGAAGACCGTCAGGCTGGAGCCAAACCTTAAAATGGATAATCTTAGGAATGCATTCTATTTCTTTGATTATCAAAGCATCTTTCCCGAAAGGCTGACCCTGGCTTTCATTAAGTCTGCAGCCGATTACGGGGCTAAGGTATCTAACTATACTCCTGTTGACGGATTTACTTTCGGAGAGGCAAACAAGATCACCGGCGTCAAAGTGAGGGACCTTTTCACCGGTAAGACCAGAGAGGTTAAGGGTGACCTGATCATCAACTGCGGCGGCACATGGGCGGACAAGATACTCAGCCTGGCAGCCGGATCAGCGTCGGCCGGTCATAAGGTGAAACGCTCGGAAGGGATACATATAATTACAAAAAAGATTGCCGGCCATCATGTCGTTTCCCTTCAAAAGAGTGACGGGGGCCACATGATGATAATGCCCTGGCGTGATCATTCGCTTATCGGCACCACGGACAAGGAGTATTATGGAGATCCGGACGACTATAAAGTATCAATGGAAAGCATTGATGAGATCATTGAAAATGTCAACACCAATTTCGGCCGAAAGATCTCCCGCGAGGATATCGTTCATGCCTACGGTGGCTTGCGTCCGCTGGTGGATGACCAGACAAAAGGCACATACGAGACCTCAAGGAAATATGAGGTTTATGACAATGCCGTTGACGGTATAGAGGGAATGATAACCGTTGAAGGAGGAAAGTATACAACCAGCAGGAGCCTGGCACGGGAGGTGCTGAAGCTGATCTCGGCAAAGCTTCACAAAACACTTTCTGACTCCGTCTCTGACAATCTCTACCTCTCTGGTTGCGAGATAAGAGACATGCGGCAGTTCATGATAAGGCAGCATCTGAGTTACAAGGATTTCGAACGCAGTACCGTTGAATATATCAGCAGGAACTACGGTACTGAGAGTAAGGTGATCTTTCAGATAGCCCGTGATGACAGGCGCTATGCTGAGGTCATCAGCCATGACGGAGAGATACTTGCTGAGGTAGTTTATGCAATAGAGTATGAAAGCGCCAAAACACTCAGAGACATAATGTTAAGAAGGACGGGGACGGGCACTCTGGGTAACCCCGGAAGCAAGATTATTGACAAAATTGCATCAGTGGCTGCAGAGATGCTGGGCTGGGATAATAAAAGGATGGAAGATGAGAAAGCAGCCCTGGTAAAGATTTATGAATTATTTTAGTGAGATGGAGAGAGAAAACAGCTATCGTCATATCCTGAAATGGGGCGACAAGAGAGAAGATGGTGTTGACCGTCATATGGTAACCATAATAAAGGAGAAGTTTGGACTCACAGATGCTGATTTCAAAAAGAAACACATTCCGGGAACCCAAACGGTGAGGTTGGATAAGCCTTCGGTGCTTAAACCTGCCCAGCTTGATTTTTTTAAGAGTATCTGCGGCAGCGAAAATATTCTTACAGATGATCTCTCACGCGTCCGGTATTCATGCGGCAAGTTTTATGGTGAGCTTCTTGACCTGAGACTCAGCCTCGTGCCTGACCCTCCTGACGCTGTAGTCTCTCCGCGCAGCCATGATGAGGTGGTTAGGATTGTTGAGTTCTGCAGCAAACAGAAGATCGCCATTGTCCCCTGCGGCGGATTGTCATCTGTCACAGGAGCTCTCAGGGCGCCAAACGGAGGCATTGCCCTTGACCTGACAAAGCACCTCAACAAGGTCATCAGAATCAACACGGTTAACAAGACCGTGACCGTGCAGGCAGGCATGTATGGACCTGCATTTGAGGATGAGCTGAACAGGCAGGGATATAGCTGCGGTCACTTCCCGCAGTCGTTTGAGTATTCAACAGTGGGTGGGTGGATCTCTGCCAAAGGGGCCGGACAAGCCTCAACCGGTTATGGTAAGATAGAAGACATGGTGGTTGCCCTTAAGGCAGTCACCCCAGCAGGCGTGATAGAGACAAAAGAGTTTCCGCGAACAGCCCAGGGATGGGATATCTACAGGCTCTTTGCCGGTGCGGAAGGCACACTGGGAGTGATAACAGAAGCCACACTGCATATCTTCAATTATGCACCTCAGAACACTGCCTCAGCAGCATTTATCTTCAAGTCGTTCGAAAAGGCGGTGGAGGCAATGCGCAGAATGATACAGAGTGAATATGGCAAACCACACCTTTTCAGGATCTCCGACCCGGAGGAGACAGATATTGCCTTTCGTACCAGTGGCTTAGACGGCAGCTTTGCTGACCGGGTGCTGAAGATACTGGGGTTCAGGCCGCAGAGCCGGTGCCTCATGTTCGTAGCGGCAGAAGGGGAGAAGAGTTATGCCAGATTTGTAATAAGGAAAATCAAATGCAGCGCCCGCAGGGGCGGAGGGATGTTTATAGGAAAAGGTCCGGTCAGGAAGTGGCTTGACCAGCGATATTCCAGCGCCTATATGCGTGATCCGCTGATGGATCTCGGAATTATGGCCGATACCCTTGAAACAGCCGTGACATGGGAGAACCTTCTTAAGGTATGGGCGGCGGCACATGATTACGTCAGCAGAAGGCAGAAAGCTTTCCTTATGATACATATCTCACATGTCTACGAGAACGGCGCTAACCTCTATTTCACCTTCCTCAGCCCAATGGAAAAGGGCAATGAGAAGCAGGACTTTACCTTGTTCCACAGCGGCCTGGTAGATACCGTCCTTGCCAACGGAGGCTCAATCTCACATCACCATGGTGTGGGAAGGGTGCTTGCCCCATGGATGGAGGGGCATCTGGGCCGGGCTTCCATGGAGACTTTCCGGGCAGTTAAAAACCATCTTGATCCTAATAACATCATGAACCCGGGAGGCATGCTGGGCCTTGAATGAATGAGCTATGAAAACATCTGATGAACTTATACTTTCGATTGATTTCGGCACACAGGCTGTCAGGGCGATGTTTATTGACCTGGAAGGCAATGTGCTGGAGGTAGTGAAAACAGTGATCGAACCATACTTTTCTGTTGCACCGGGATGGGCTGAGCAATACCCTGAATATTTTAGGGACAAGATGTTTGAGACACTGGGGAAACTATTCGCTGAAACGGAAATCAAAAAGGAGCGTATAAAGGCTGTCACGTTAACCACGCAACGCTCAACACTGGTCAACCTTGACAAAGACGGAAACTCTATCCGCCCGGCCATTTCATGGCTTGATCAGCGGCTGAGCTATGCTGACAGGTTTCCGGGCAAAATGATGAGCCTTGCTTTAAGGCTTGTTAACCAGCGGGAGGCGGTTGTCTTTGCGGTCAGGAATGGCGAGTGCAACTGGCTCATGCAGAATACTCCTGAAGTGTGGGAGAAGACAAACAAGTACCTTTTCCTTTCAGGATACCTGACCTGGGTGCTGACTGGCGAATACAAAGACTCCGTCGGATGTACCGTAGGTTATATTCCTTTCGACTACAGGAAGCATCAATGGGCCGGGAACAGCCACCTTAATCATAAGATGTTCCCGGTTGACAGAGGTAAGTTGCCTGATCTGGTCAAACCCTCGGGCATATTAGGTTTTATCAGCCATGAGGTTTCGGAGAAGACGGGCATACCGTCAGGACTGCCTCTCATTGCTGCCGCTGCCGACAAGGCCTGTGAGGTCCTTGGATCGGGTGTGATAACTCCTGACGTGGCCTGCCTGAGTTATGGCACCACAGCAACGGTGCAGACAACGCACAAGACTTATCATGAGGTGGTCCCGTTTTTTCCTTCCTATCCAAGTGCCATTCCCGGCTTTTACAACACTGAGGTGCAGATATACAGGGGTTACTGGATGATCAGCTGGTTCAAAAAGGAGTTCGGACTGAAGGAGATACAGCTGGCTGAACAGACGGGCCGCCATCCTGAGACATTCTTTGACGCCATGGTTGATGATGTGCCTGCAGGCTCTATGGGCCTCGTACTGCAGCCTTACTGGTCGCCCGGTGTAAAGGTCCCAGGTACGGAAGCCAAGGGTGCCATAATAGGCTTTGGCGATGTGCATACAAGGGCACATGTTTACAGAGCGATACTTGAAGGTCTGACCTACTCCCTGAAAGAAGGCCTTAACCGAACAGTTAAGAGAACTAAGGTTCCAGTGCGTGCTGTTGTTGTCTCTGGCGGTGGCTCACAGAGCAAGCAGGCCATGCAGATGACCGCTGATATCTTCAATATGGACACCTTCAGACCCCATACATACGAGACCTCTGCATTGGGGGCGGCAATAAATGCTGCTGTAGGAATGAAGTATTTTGATGACACGCCGGGGTGAACAATTCCTTCCTGATATCCGTAACGTTGAGATATACAGAGATCTTTATGATAAGGTATACTCAAAGATGTACAGGCACCTGCAGCCACTATATGAGCAGATAAGGGAAGTCACCGGCTACCCTCCGAAGATCTGATGAATATGATATCAGCCAGTGCCGCTAAGATTTATCCGAATAAACTATATTTGGTCCTCATGGGGAAGATGTCAAAAATAAGGACTTTCGCTTTTTTTGTTCTGCTGCTTTACCCGGTGACAGGAACCGTGAACGCCCAGACAGGCGTTCTGGATTCCCTGAATCACGTACTCAGCCTGGCGCGTGACAATAAAGAAAGGATTAAAATTTATAACCTGATTGCCGTAGAGCTCCGGTATTCAGACAAGTACAGGGCGGCTGAAACGGCAGAAAAAGCCATGACGCTTGCGCTTGAGACAAATTACAGGAAGGGGCTGGCTGCTGCCCTGACGACAAAAGGGATTCTAAGGGAGGATTCTGATGATTTTACGGGTGCTCTGAATTATTATCTAGAAGCACTTGATTTGTTTATCGGGGTTGAAAGTGAAAGTGATATTTCCCGCCTTCATGCACTTGCCGGTTCAGTCTATAAAACACTCGGCAATTATGACAGAGCAATAGAGCACTGTTATGCCGCTCTTAAAATTTATGAGTTGATGAACGACAAAACCGGTATTGCACATATTTACAGGGTGATGGGCAGCATCTACAAATACAAGGGCGATTACGAAAAATCACTGTTTAACTACTTTAAGGGTCTCGGCCTCAATGAAGAGCTCGGTAACATGACGGGGATGGCTAATTCCTACAATAATATCGGTATTGTTTATCTTATGATGAATGATATCGAAAAAGCTTTAAGTTTTTATCGCAGGAGCCTGAATATTAATCTTGTAGAAGGGATTGATACAGAGGCTTCAATTAATTATGGAAATATAGGTGTTGCATACCTCCGGCTTGGCCTGATGGACTCTGCCTTGTACTATATCAGCAAACGGTATCTTATGGTCCGGAGCATTAATGATAAGAAAGGTACCGCCACTTCCCTGGAAGCTTTCGGCGATTATCACTTCAAAGCGAAGGAGTATGACAAGGCTGTTGAATATTATATGCAGGCACTTCAGCAGTCAAGGGATCTCGGTATCATGGAAACCTCAAAGAACACACTCAAGAGCCTCAGTGACCTTTATGAAGAAAAGGGGGAATATAAAACTGCTTCAGCGTATTTCAAGTCATTTATTAATCTGAGAGACAGTCTTCTTAACCAGGAGACCCTCCGTAGAATTGAGCAGATTGAGATTGAGTACGGTTATGATAAAGAACGACAGGAACAATTGTTGAAGGATCAGAAGCAGAAGATACTCAGGACCATCATTTACGTTGCGTTAATCTTCAGTGTGTTGGTCCTGTTTCTGGTTTTTTGGCTTCAGAATATCAAGCTTAAGCAGAAAGGACTTAAGGAAAAGACTCTGAATCTGGAAAAACAGCAGTTGATGAATGAAGTCACCTATAAGGATAAGGAGCTGTTCAGTAAAGCATTATACCTTGCAGAAAAGAATGAGCTCATAAATGACATTACCCGTCGTCTGAACAAGGTGCTGACTGATCCTAAAGTCAAAAACAGTACCATCAAGGATATTTTGAAGGATCTCAGGTTTAACTCAAATACCCAGACCTGGGAAGAGTTTGAACGTACCTTTCTGAATGTGCACCCCGAATTCTTCAATACACTGGTTAACCGTTACCCTGACCTTTCCCCGAATGAAAGGCGCTTATGTGCCTTTTTGAAGTTGAATCTTTCCACCAAGGATATATCCAACATCACACATCAGTCAGCCCATTCACTTACTGTTGCCAGAACAAGACTGAGGAAGAAGCTGGGAATAGCAAATACAAGTGAGAATCTCAGTACATTCCTGAGCCAGTTGTAGGATGAGCAAAGTGTTTGAAAGCGCAGCAAAAAATCTCAATGCTTTCCTGAGCCAGCTATAGGATGAGCAGAATGCTTGAAAGTGCTGCAAAAGATCTTAATGACTTCCTGAGTTATTAATAGATCAGGCCTGTTGCTAAGCATGTCGCTATATATCATATAATCAGGATACTGATATTTGTTGTATCTATATTGTATCTATTCCATTCGGGCCCCATATTGTTTTTGTATCCAATCATTTATTTTGTTGCTGAAAGGAAGTTTATAATATTGAGCTGTTCTGCCGGAATCCTTCACCGGTAAGCATCGGAAACTTAACCTTAAATAAATTATATGGAGAAAACTAATCTATTGCAGGGTATTTCCAGACGAAAGATCCTGCTTGTATTAAGCCAACGTCTCTTGCTGGCTTCATTTATGCTGGTATTATGGCTGGCACCAGCCATAATCTATGCCGGTGAACGCGGCTCACTTTTGAACGATGAGTCAGCGCCAACTTTGACTATACAGCAAAAGATCACAGTAAGCGGTACGGTATTCTCTCAATCAGATCGTCTGCCTCTTCCGGGTGCTGCAGTTGTGGAAAAGGGCACACTCAATGCAGCCTCAACTGACCAGGCTGGTAACTTCACACTCTCTGTTGCAGGAGAAAAATCTGTGATTGTAGTCTCATTCATTGGGATGAAGCCAAAGGAAGTACCGGTTTCTGGTATTCAGACTCCTCTCATCATTAATCTTGAAGAAGACAACTTTAATCTGGAAGAAGTGATTGTCACAGGTTACGGAACATTGAAGAAGGAAGCTTATGCAGGCTCTGCCAGTATTATCAAAATGGATAACCTCTCAGATGTGCCGGTAACGAACCTGGGACAGCTTCTGCAGGGATCGACTGCTGGTGTTCAGTTTACAAATACATCAGGACAGCCCGGTGCTGCAACGCAGATAAGAATTCGCGGAACAGGCTCATTTAACGCTTCCAATGACCCCTTGTATGTGGTCGATGGCGTGCCTATAATATCAGGTAACGTTTCATCTCTGGGGACAAGTTCAGGATTGGATGTTCTGGCTACAATGAACCCTTCTGATATTGAAACAATATCTGTAGTAAAAGATGCAGCTGCCGCATCATTGTACGGATCACGGGCTGCCAATGGTGTAATCATTATCACAACCAAAAGAGGCAGTGCCGGTAACGCAAAGGTCAACCTGAAGACCGAATTCGGGTTCTCAGATTTCGCAGTTGAGTACAGACCGTTTATGGGCGGACAGGAGAGACGTGAGACTATTTATGAAGGGCTGGTAAATGAAGGTAATTATTATCTGGGATATGATGAGGCCGCATCAAAGGCCTATGCAGATTCAAAAATTGATTCATATGCCAAACTGCCCTGGACAGGAGAATGGACTGACTGGAAAGATCTGCTTTTCAGAAAGGGCAGTTATATTAGTCATGAAGTATCAGTGGCAGGCGGCAGTGATAAGATAAAGTACTTTTCCTCCCTGGGCTATACTGATCAGAAGGGAATATCAGTCATGGGCTATCTGAAGCGCATCTCAGGTCGTTTTAACCTTAGCTACGATGCCACCAAACGCTTGAGCGTGGGAGCCAATCTGCTTTTCTCAAACATTAATCAAAGCACTAACACTGAGGGTTCAGCCTATCTGAGTCCCTTCTACTCTGTGTTCAATACAGTGACTCCCAGAGATGTTCCTTTCCTTGAGGACGGAAGTTATGCATTTGACTTTCCAAGAAACGGAACCGGAAGAAACCCTAAAGCATACGCAGACCTCAACTATCAGATTGAGAACCTGACCAGAGCGTTTAATACGATATATGCCAATTACAAGATCATTGACAACCTCTCATTCAGGACATCGGTTAGTTATGACTTTAATATGGTTAAAGGAGATCAGTTTACCCATCCTCTTACCTCATATCCTCCCAATCTAGGTACGATTTACAAGTCGTTCAATGATATCAGAAGCACTGTCTGGTCAAACAGTCTGCAATATGTAAAGACATTTGGCAAGTTGCATAATCTTGACGGGCTTGTTGCATACGAAACAACAGACTATTCTAATGATAACATTTACGCATCAAAAGAGAATCTTGCAAACTGGAATATGGTTGAGCTGGATAATTTCTCCGTCACAAGATATGCCGACGGTCTCTCTCAGGGTTACAGGATGATCTCCTACGTCTCAAGATTCAATTATGATTATGATAAGAAGTACTATGCCGGTATCAGTTTCAGACGTGACGGCAGTTCCCGCCTTGCCCCTGAAAGTCGCTGGGGTAACTTCTGGTCAGTATCAGGTGCCTGGAAGATATCTGAAGAATCATTCTTTGATGGGATGAAAAGTATCTTCCCGGAAGTTAAATTAAGGGCCTCCTACGGTGTAAACGGCACATTGCCTTCAGGATATTATGAATATCTTGGTTTGTCAAGGTATGGCGCCGATTATAACAGCCAACCTGGACTCGCCGAGGCACAGTTTCTTAATAATGATCTGAAATGGGAGACCAATCACAATACAAATATCGGGATTGATATAAATGTCAAGAACATTGTGAGATTCTCGGTCGAGTTTTATAACAGGCTGACAAAGGATCTTCTGATGAACGAACCAACCTCCCTGACAACCGGGTTCAGCTCAATACTGAGCAATATCGGAGAGATGAGGAACCGTGGGTTCGAGCTTGAACTGCTGTCATCCAATTACTCATCAAAGAACTTCACATGGACCACAGGATTTAATATCTCTCATAACAATAATGAGATACTTGTGCTTGACGGGATTCAAACCTCTA
Source organism: uncultured Rikenella sp. (assembly GCA_964418865.1). Taxonomy (GTDB): domain Bacteria; phylum Bacteroidota; class Bacteroidia; order Bacteroidales; family VadinHA17; genus SR-FBR-E99. The sequence continues at coordinate 17,185 of CAYQNT010000011.1, read as the reverse complement.
TTATCAGCGGTTCACAGATACGGATGGTCGGAAAACCTTACAATACATTCTATCTAAGAGAGTTTGCCGGTATTGATCCTCTGGATGGAACCACCTGGTTCTATACGAATACAACAGACGCAAACGGTAACTATGTAAAGGAGAAGACAAAGGACCTGAACACTGCAAATGCAATTCCGTTACAGAGCCCTTATCCTAAGGTTCAGGGTGGTTTGGTAAATAACTTCAAAATGTACTTCGTTGACCTGGGCTTCACATTTACTTATTCCCTCGGAGGATACTCATATGATTCTGCAGCAGGGAAACTTGATAAGGAGGGAACCACAAACGGACTTGATTCCAACATACCTATCTATTACAGGGACAGGTGGAAGAAACCGGGCGATAAGTCAATTTACGGGATCTATATAGCTAACAATAAGTGGGACCTTGCCGATGGCTACTCCAATTCAAGAAGGATCCACAGCACTGACCATCTGAGGCTGAAAAATATAAGCCTTGGTGTTACCATCCCGTCAAAGTATACTGATTATGTTAAGCTTGAAAGAGCAAGGGTCTTTGCTTCTGCAAGTAACATATGGACTCTTGCCAAATGGAAGATGTATGATCCGGAAGTTGGCAGCGACGGCTCTATGGCTTGGCAGACACCTCCAATCAAGACTGTGACATTTGGAATTGACCTTACATTTTAAAAATGAATGAGATGAAAAGAATATTATATATTTTAATTATTCTCCCAATCTTCTTTGCCTCATGCAGTGAAGAGTGGGTTGACCTGAAGCCAACCACTGAGGTTGTCTCAAGTGAAGCGATAAAGAACCTTGTTGATGCTGATTATGCTATCAACGGCATTTACTCAACATTCCAGAACTACGAATATTACGGTGCCAGGATGCAGTATTATGCTGATGTAACGGGTGATGATATGCAGGCAACCGGCACCAATAAAAGAAGCTCGCAGTTCTATATGATGATCAGCAACACAGATAACGTCTATACGTCTCTCTGGTCAATGCCTTATAAGGTAATGAGATATGCCAACAACGTTCTATCGCAGATAGACGCTCTGGCAGTAACTCCTACCGAGGAGCCGAAGAGGAATGACCTGAAAGGTCAGGCTCTGGCACTCAGGGCGCTTGCTCTTTTTGATCTGACCAGGGTTTTCGGAGAGACCTACCAGAAAGATAATGGAGCTTCACTTGGCGGATGTATAATAAAAGAACCGGTTGGATCAGACTATATGCCGGCCAGAAACAGTGTCAGCGATTGCTATACTCAGATTATCACTGATCTTACAACCGCCATCCCTCTGCTGGGTGAAGGAAAAAACGATGGAAAGATCAACAAATGGGCTGCTAAAGTACTTCTCAGCAGGGTCTATTTGTATAAGGGAGACAATACCAATGCTCTTCTGCAGGCTGAAGAGGCGATAACCGGTGCAACAACCAAAGGCTACCGGCTCTGGACAAATGCCGAGTATGCCTCTCCCACTGCAGCGTGGAAAAGTAAGTTTACTCCTGAGGTATTATTCGAGGTGGTCAATAATGTAAGTGACAGGGCCGGTAATGACGGGATTGCATACCTGATGCTGAGATCCGGTTATAATGATATTGTCCTGACTGAATCCTTCCTGACCCTTTTGAACGAAGACCCGGCTGACGTCAGACACGGAGTGACAAAGATTGAGACATCAAGCAGTTCATATAACAAAACGAAGCCTATCTATCTGCTTAAATATACCGGACCGGATACCGATACCCGTAATGCTAACATACCTATAATCAGGCTCTCCGAAGCTTATCTTATTGCTGCCGAGAGCGCTGTCAAGCTGGAGAACAATGATAAGGCCATCCAATACCTTGAACCGATAGTAAAGAGAGCAAATCCAGCAAACTCCGTAGAAGGGACAACAGTAACCCTTATACAGGTAATAAAGGAGAGGCGCAAGGAGTTTGTAGGCGAGGGACACAGACAGTTTGATGCTATGAGGAACAATGAGACAATTGTAAGATCAGGAGGATGGCATGTCTCGGGTCTTATCGATGAGGTCAAGAGTTATGACAGGAACTACTTTCACGCCATACTTCCCATACCGAGGTACGAAATGGATGCAAACCTGAACATCGAACAAAATCCCGGTTATTCAAGATAGAGAGGTTAGTTTATTATTATAATAAAGAAAAAGGCTGTTTGTAGTAACTGCTGCAAACAGCCTTTTTTAGATTTTTTCGGATAATCAATCTTTTCAATTAATATTTTGCAACAATGAAGCTACTGACCAGCCTTCTGGCTTTGATACTGATATCTAATGCTGCCATTGCATACCCATCTAATTCCCATGACAATATGGTTATGTCACCCGGAGAAGGCATGGAATATGTAAATGAATTTGCTATTGATGATAATCTGGCAAGTCAGATCTCTTCTGAAGACAGCATTTTCATAGCAGCCAAATCAGGAGATATTAATCTCATGAAGAGACTGATCAGCCAGGGCGCTGACATTAATATGACTGACGAGAAGGGATGGACTCCGCTTGACTATGCAAAAAAGAACAACAGGGGGGAGATTGGGGGTTTGCTTCAGTCATCCGGAGCCATCACTTTTCTAAAAAACATCCCCGACATGTATGATGGTCCTCATGTGAGGTTGATTGATTCTTCACGTGCCGGGGTGTATTACCTGCAACATGACGCAAAAAACGGAAGGTCTTTTATCACGGGAGATACTATTGCACTGAGTGATTTGCCCTTGAAGATCAATGGTACCGTTATCAGCCCTGAAGATTTTGGTTATGATGACAGTTTCAAGGCTCCATTAACAACATTCAAAGGGGCAAGGAAAATCTTTGTCATAGGTGATATGCACGGTGAGCTCCGGAGGACACTTGAGATGCTGAGAAACAACGGAATAACTGACAATGAGGGTAACTGGTCATGGGGTAGCGGCCACCTTGTCTTCATTGGTGATATTTTTGATCGTGGCAGAGAGGTGACCGAAGCGCTGTGGATGATATTCAGACTGCAGAAGCAGGCGGTAGAGAAGGGTGGTCGTGTTCACATGGTACTGGGAAACCATGAGCCGATGATATTTAATAATGATCTGAGATATGTTACAGGAGACTACTATGCATTGTGTGAAAACCTCCAGCTGAATTACAGTGACCTTTTTGACAACAACAGCCTACTTGGTTTATGGCTGAGACAGAAACCGCTGGTAACAAAAATAAATAATTATGTTTTTGTGCATGCCGGATTTTCACCGGAATTCCTTGAGAGAGGGGTTTCACTTGATTCAGTCAACAAGGTTGCCTGGAGATATTGGAACGGCCGTGAGCGCGATGCTGATACTGAATTAAGAGAGTTGATTCTTGGGGTTAAAGGGGTACAGTGGTACAGAGGACTGGCTGATGATGGCTCAGGCCGTGATGTTATTGACAGGCGATTATTGTCTTACTGTCTTTATCTTTACGACACTGAGGCCTTGATCATAGGTCATACGGAGGTTGATTCCATCACCAGCTTTTTTGACGGGAGGGTCATTGATGTCAATATTCCTAAAAGAAAACTTCATATTCCTGAGCAGGGACTGCTCATTAAGGGCAGAAATATGAAGGTTGCCTATCAGGACGGGACAAGCAAGAAGCTTCTCAGGGTTAAAAAGTTAAACAGTAATAATGTATCTGTACTGCAAACAGAGACCTCTACCCTTTCCCCTGTAACCGGTTCACAATTTTAATTTCAATAGCGCCACCCATACCTACCTGGTCATCCTTGATGATGACAACCGATAATATTTCAGGTACCTGCAAGGCCTTCTCTGTTATAGACCCTAGCATCTCTTTGTTTTTGATCTCATTGCATAAGGCTGTTGCCCAGGCATCTGCCAGGGCTCCGTTGTGGCAGGCTACCATACAGGCATCAGCCACCCCAAAGCTGAGTGAGTGTCCGACAGTTCCCGACGAGCAGCACAGTGCCAGAGGGGTCTCCTCAGGCCTGATATGAAGAGCTATCTTTTCAGACAGAGGGGAGCTGCCGGCATAAACAGAGGTTGTTACCGGTGAGGTGAGCTTCATGAAAATATCACCGCCATTCTCTATTATCACTTCGCATGCGCCATATTTATCAAGTAGGTCTCTGCAAATATTTTCTGCCATTGCCCCGGCCACTGCACTCATTGGTCCGGTGCCGGCGGCTAGTGCTGCCTCACTCATATCGGCTATCAGCGGATGAACCCCTCCGGGGGCCACAACAGGTACAAGGGAATCGCGGAATTCAGGATGAAGAGTGATATGCTTCTCCACTACGCTCCTGTAAAAGAGTATCCTATCCATGGTAAACCGCTCAGCCTCCTTGCTGTAATGTTCCCTGTCAATGGCTACCCACAGATCGGTCTCCATGAATGCAGATCTGTAACTGACCCACCTGCTGTTGCCCATAGCCTCACGATAGAGCCGGGGCTGGTATGCGGAGCTCTTAGCCAAGGTCTATCTCAAATAGTTTAAGAGGGCAGGCTGTAAGACAGAGTTCGCAGATGATACATTTCTCAGGCTCGAACATCAGTTCAGCTGATTTATGGTTCATAGTCAGGGCACCAGCAAAGCATACAGCTGAACAGGCGCCGCAATGGACGCACAAATCCTTCTTATAGGTGATCTTGCGGTCTATGGGTACACACTCTACATTCTGCTGCTTCATGTATTCTATCCCCTCCTTCAGCACCTTTGCCGGTGCTGTCATCTCCATAACAAGATTCCCTATCTTGCCGGGTGATACATCAGCCTTAACGATGTTCACCATTATATCGTATTTCCTTATCAGGTTATAGGTTACGGGTTCTCCCATCGCGTCGGGTGGGAAGGTCAGCACAAATCTCCTGCTTTTCATTAGTTTCTTTTTATAAATGTTAGAGCCTTATATCCAGGTTGTTAAGCCCTGATGTCTTTTGAAATTGTTCTACCGGCGCGGTAAGGGTGAAGCGGCCGGCAGTTATCTCTTTCTTCAGTATCTCTGCTATATCACGCGCCACCCTGACGCTTGAGAGAGGTGCGGTGCGTATATTTTTGCCGTTCAGCGTTATCTCACCAGAGAAGAGCGAATGATAATTTACCCGCCCCAGTATGTCATGACCGGGTGATCCGTAATCAATGACGTTAGTCTCTATCTGGCAGTTCCGGATCATTAGCCTGTGGGCCATCTCCTCGTCGAGTACCGGAATAGGAATACCCACCCCGACAAACATTGAGACACCATATTTTTCAAAATAGGCCGCCCTGATGAACCTTGTGCTCATCTCTTTGGCATTGCCAATGAGGGCCAGGGTGGCAGCGTTTCCAACCGGAATGCCATGCTCGTTTACCGGCTTGCCGGTATTGAACTGTGTACCGTGCCATGCAACGTATCCGGTTGTCCCGCCGAAGAATATCCTTGTTCCCACACCTATGGTACGCATTTCCGGATCATTGATCAGCGGGCTCAGCTCACCGGAGGTGGAGAATGTGGCATTGCCAAACGATGGTAGGAGGGTACCCATATAAGTAAACTTCATCTTTGAGGTGCTGTTTACTGCAACATTGTAATTCTGGTATGCGTTGCGTGGATTGAACATTATCATCTCGTTGATGCTCTCCTTGCTGATATATGTCTTCACCTCCGTAAGCGGATAGCAATCAGTGCCTTTGGCTGTGGCCTGCATCAGCACATCTTTCCCTGCTAACAAATCTTCAATGACATGAGCTCCGCCATACTGATCGTGCGGCAGTGCTGTCTCCGTAGCCCCGATGTAGGCGTCAACGGCAGCGATGCCTGCGTAGGCGGGCACATTGTTGAGGGTGATCCTTTCCATGCGCATAGGCGGCGTGGTGTGACCGAAATTAATGAACACTCCCGATGAACACATCGGCCCGAAGGTGCCGGTGGTTACAACATCGACCTTCTCAGCTATCTCCGCCGCTGATGACTCACGACCCATGGCTGCGACCTGCTCTGCGGTGAGCACTACTGCCTTGCCTGTTCGGATCTTCTCATTGATCTCCTCAACTGTTCTTTTCTTTGACATGAGTAATTATTTAAATAACTTTAACCGTCACACAAACAAACCTCAAAGATATGCGTAGATCTCTTCTCATTGCCACAGTCTTTTCAATTCTTCTCCTTGCATGTGCTCAGACAGATGATCCGGCTATTGACGTCATGTCACTCAACATAAGGCTTGACATTCCCATAGACAGCGCTAATGCATGGCCTCACCGTGCAGCCATCGTTGCCGGTTTTATCAATGACCAGATACCTGATCTGCTTGGTATGCAGGAGGTACTGTGGCACCAGTATACCTACCTCGACTCAGCCGTGACTGGATACGGATCTGTTGCTGCTGGCCGTGAAGATGGCATTCGCGGCGGGGAGGCATGCCCTGTATTCTACCGGCTCGGTAGGTTTGATAAACTTGCCAGCGGCACCTTCTGGCTCTCAGCCACGCCCGAGGTGCCCGGATCAGTAGGATGGGGAGCAGCGCTGACGCGGATAGTAACATGGGTGCGGCTTTATGACAAGACGTTGCAGGATACTCTGTTATACCTCAATACTCATTTTGACCATATAAGCGACTCAGCGCGATTGATGAGTTCAGGAGTACTCCTGAAAAGAGTGAAAGAGCTGGCAGGCGATAATGATTTTATCATCACAGGCGATTTTAATAACAGGCCTGAGAGCCCGGCCATACAGCGAATGACTGAAGAAGGATATGCTGTCGACAGCTATACTATCTCAGCTACTCCCCCTTCGGGTGAGAACTATACTTTTAACGGGTGGAGTGATGACCCCAGAGAGGGGAGGATAGATTATATCTTCGTCCGCAACGGCATGAAGGTAATGTCACATGCAACGCACCGGGTAATTGAGGATGGCGTCTTCATCTCTGATCACTGGCCGGTGACAGCCAGAATAGAATATTAGCATGGAGCGCGTGGCATGGGGCATGGGGCATGGGGCATGGAGCAGTCGGCAGTCAGCAGTCAGCAGTCAGCAGTCAGCAAGGAGCAGTCAGCAGGGAGCAGTCAGCAGTCAGCAGTCAGCAGTCAGCAGCCAGCAGTCAGCAGTCAGCAGCCAGCAGTCAGCAGTCAGCAGTCAGCAGTCAGCAGCCAGCAGTCAGCAGCCAGCAGCCAGCAGTCAGCAGTCTTCAGTCAGCATGACCGAGCGCCACGACATGCCTTCAACTTCGTTTGCGATATGCCCTTATAGCCAGTGTGGTGAAGGCTATGGCAAGCAACGAGAGCATGCCCATTTCATGTGCGATATCCTGGAATCCTGACCCCTTAAGCATCACCATACGGTTGATGCGCATCAGGTAGGCAACAGGATTGACCCAGTTGAACTGCTGTGCCCAGAGCGGCATGCTTTCGGTGGGAGTGAAGATGCCGCTCATAAGGATGAATACCATGATAAAGAAGAAAGCCACAAACAGGAATTGCTGCTGGGTGGATGCCATGGTTGAGAAGAAGAGTGCCAGTCCCAGCACTGCCACCAGGAATATCGCCGCACAGGCAAAGAAGAGCAGCAGGCTTCCCTCAAAGGGTATGTTAAAGGCAATCCACCCCACGCCCAGGCCAAGAGCCAGGTCAAGCAATCCTATGAAGAAAAAGGGTATGACCTTTGATGCTATCAGCTCCCATTTCCTTATAGGTGTCACGTTAATCTGCTCTATTGTGCCTGTCTCCTTCTCCCGCACGAGGTTCAGCCCACACAACATCAGGCCTATAGCGGCGATGAGTATCACCAGTACCCCCGGCAGCATATAATACTTATAATTAAGCGTAGGGTTATACCAGTAGCGGGGTGCCACGCTGATCCCGGGCATTGAAGCTCCGGTGCTGCCCACCGCGGAAAGGGTGGCGCTTGCGATTCCGCCCCCGATAATTGCCTCACGGTTGAAGTCGCGCACTACCGCAGTGAGATAACTCCAGCCAAGCTGCGCGTTGGTGGCGTTGACGGCGTCAACCAGCACCTGCAGGCGCGGCGTGGTCATCCCTGCCAGTCCTTGCGAGAAATCACCGGGAATTATAAGCGCCATGCTTGCATCACCTGAGAAGAGCAATGATTCAGCCTCTTCAACACTTGACGGGGTGGCCGCCAGGACGAAGAACGATGAGCCTGTGAGCTTTGAGATGAGCTCACGTGATGATGATGAGCGGTCATTGTCAATAACAGCGAGATTGATATGCTTTATCTCAAGCGTCACAGCTGGGACAAGGATAAGCATCTGCAGGAGAGGTACCGCTATCACAGCCCTTATAATGAAGGGGTTGCGGCTTAACTGACGGAGCTCTTTCCGTAAAAGGAACATCAGCCTCCTCATTGGCCTCCCTCCTCAAGTCTTACCTTTAGTTTGCGCGCACTGAGCACAATAAAGAAGAGCGTCATGCCTGCAAGTATCAGCGTCTCTTTCCATACATAGGAAAACCCTGCTCCCTTGATCATTATCGAACGTATTATCTCAATGAACCATCGTGGTGGAAGGATCATGCTCACATAGTCATAAATCTTCGGCATGTTCTCGATGGGGAAGATGAAGCCCGAGAGTAATAATCCCGGCAGGAAAAGTGCAAAGAAGGAGATGAACATGGCATTCTCCATCTTGCTCACCGTTGCCGAGATGAGTATACCGATGGAGAGCCCCAGGAGTATGTAGAGCATACACTCAGCCATCAACAAGGCTATGCTGCCCCGTACCGGCAGTCCAAATACGAACCAGGCCATCAGTAGCACCACAATAACATTGACCAGTGAGAGGAAGAAGTAGGGAGCCACCTTACCGATAATTATCTGCCACGACTTCAGGGGTGAGACCAGCAGCACCTCCATGGTACCGAACTCTTTCTCACGAACGATAGTCACAGAGGTCATCAGCGCTGTTATCAGGATGAGTATGAGTGTTATGACTCCCGGTACGAACATGAAGTGGCTCTCGAGGTTAGGGTTGAATAACATGCGTACCTCCGGCCTGATCACCGGCATTACGGCGGTGAACTCTTTCGTCAGCGACGATGAGTAATCACTAATTATACCTGTTGTGTATGCTGTGACAAGGCTTGCGGTATTGGGCTCGGAAGCATCGGCAATGATGCTCACGGTAGCTTTACCTTCACGGTTCAGATCAGCGGCCATATTCGGGGGAAAAATTATGACAGCCTTTATTTTTCCCTGCTTGAAGGTGGCATCGACCTCATCAGATGAAGCAAGTTGTTTCTTTATGTAAAAGAATTCTGATGCTTCTATCTTGCGTATCAGCTCTGTTGAGACCTCATCGCGGGCATTATCGAGGACGGCGATGCTGGCGTTTTCAAGATCTGTGCTTACGGCATAACCGAATATGAGTATCTGTGCTGCCGGTATCCCGAACAGTATGATCAGCGTCCGGTAGTCGCGGAAGATATGGAGGAACTCCTTGGTCACAAATGCCATGAACCTCTTCATATGCTCTCCGTTTTTGGTCTGGCTATACTGATAAACAGCTCTTCAACAGAGGCTGCTTTATACTTCGCACGGAGGGCGGAGGGTGTGTCGAGAGCGACAATCTTTCCATCGCTCATGATAGTTATACGGTCACAGTATTCGGCTTCATCCAAGTAGTGTGTCGTCACAAACACGGTGATCCCACGTGCTGCCGTCTCATAGATCATCTCCCAGAACTGGCGGCGGGTGATAGGATCGACACCGCTGGTGGGTTCATCAAGGAACACGATCTCCGGGTCATGGAACACAGCCACTGCAAAGGCAAGCTTCTGCTTCAGTCCCAGAGGCAGTGATGCTATAAGATTATCACCCTGCCGGATGAAATCCAGTCTCTCAAGAAGCTTCTCAGTGCGCGGACGGATATCCTTCATTGTCATTCCGTAGATGCCACCGTAGAGTTCAATGTTCTCCCTTACGGTCAGATCTTCATAGAGAGAGAAGCGCTGCGACATGTATCCTATTCGCTTTTTGATCTCCTCAGGCCGGTGGGTGGCGTCGATGCCTGCAACAAGCACCTTGCCTGACGTGGGTCGTGAGAGTCCGCATAGAATACGCATGGCCGTAGTCTTGCCCGCACCGTTTGCTCCGAGGAAGCCGAAGATCTCTCCTTTATAGACATCGAAGGCCAGGTGATCATTGGCGATGAATGACCCAAATTTCTTTACGAGATCGTGCACTTCTATGACTTTCTCTCTTCCCATCACTGTTCCTTTTTCATCAGCTCAAGGAAGACATCTTCGATCCCCGGAGTAATTTCAGCTATTGAAGCGCCGTTGAGGTTGTCTGTTTCAAGATGCTGGAGTATATCTTCGGGGGCAGTCTCTTCAGGAAGGGTTATATGGACGGAGTCGCCGAAGAGTTCTATGCTCTGAGTACGCCATAAGGGTTGAGAATCGGTGTCGGGTGGCAGGAGAGCATTATGCCCGGAGTGACCGTCGTTAAGCAGAGAACGCAGGGTGAGGAGCAGCCTGTACTTCTCGGGGTGTGTCACTGTGTATAGTTTCCGGCTGTATGATCTGCGTACCTTCTCCGGTGTGTCTGTCCTGAGCAGCCTGCCGCTCTGTATCAGTGCGATGCGATCACAGCGCAGGGCCTCTTCCATGTAGGGTGTTGAAACAATAATTGTGATGCCTTCATTTTTTAGTTGTGTCAGCATCTCCCAGAACTCGGTTCGCGAGACAGCATCAACGCCGGTGGTGGGCTCATCGAGGATCAGCACCCTGGGCTTGTGTATCAGAGCGCAGCAGAGAGCCAGTTTCTGTTTCATCCCGCCTGAGAGGCGTCCGGCCTGTCTTTTTTTAAATGGTTCTATCTGCTTGTAGATGGGTTCTATAAGATGATAGTTTTCTTTGATAGTGGTGCCAAAGATGGTGGCGTAGAAACGGAGGTTCTCCTCCACGGTGAGATCCTGGTAGAGGCTGAAGCGGCCCGGCATGTATCCGATATGATTGCGCAGCTCCCTGAAGTCGCTGACTACATTGAGGCCAAAGAGTGTCAGCCTGCCTCCGGCAGGGATTATGAGGGTGGCGGCGATGCGGAAGAGGGTTGTCTTGCCTGCTCCGTCAGGACCGATGAAACCGAACAGCTCACCCTCGCCGATGGTGAATGAGACATCGTCAAGAGCGGTTACCTTACCGTACCTGTGGGAGATATTATGAGCCTCAATGGCTGACATATCACTGGAAGATAACTTCTCCGGGCATACCTGATTTTATAGAGCCGTCGTTAGGTACTTCAATTGTCACTGCATAGACAAGTGTCACCCTCTCTTTCTTTGTCTGTATTATCTTGGGTGTGAACTCAGCCTTCTCGGCGATGTGGCTTATTGTGCCTGTGAAATCTTTAAATCCATCCTCCCCTGCATCTATCCGGGCCGTGCATGCGGCGCCTGTCTTCACCTCTGCCAGCTGTGCTCCGCTGACCCATACCTTCAGCTTCATTGTTTTCATGTCAGCCAGTTTTACCAGCGGCTTGCCGGCGACAGTGAGCTCGTACGCCGAGGCGTACTTTTCTATGACTGTAGCGCTGAAGGGAGCACGCACGGTGCTACGTGAAATCTGTTCATTGAGGATGGCGCGTTTGGCTGCCACCCCCTGCATCTCAGCTGATACAGCACGGCGCTGGGTGTTGTTGGCTTCCGACTGGCGTTGCAGCACCTCCATCTGACCTGTCAGGTCGTCAAGCTGTTTCTGCGTGGCGGCACCGTCAGCGAGCATGCGGCGCGTACGCTCAATGTTGATGTTGAGGTTGTCCATCTGCTGGCGTATGACAGCGTCTTGCGCCGCAACGCCCGCCAGGCGCGCCTGCGCCTGCGCCGTCACCGCATCAAGCTCGGCACGCTGCAGAACGGTCATGGTGGTATCGGTGACGGCGATGACGGTGCCGCCTGCCACAACCGTGCCCTCAGTAACCTCCATCAGCATGATCCTGCCGGAGGTCTCCGACGAGATTATTACTTCATCAGCCTCAAAATTGCCCCAGGCATCAGCGTCACTCTCGCCGCGGTGACAACCGGCAGCAAGAAGAATTAAAATAACCGGTACCAGATAAGTCTTCATATTGTTATTATTTATTTTGTCCTGTTATATAAGAATAATCTACTCCGGCACGGGCAAGACTTATCCTTCTCATGGCGGCATTGACGATAGCCTGTTTTTCGTTATTAAGTTCCGTGAGGTACTGAGAAGCAGTGATAATACCATTCTCAAGCTGTGAGGCTGCTTTAGCTGCTATTCGCTTTCGTATCATGATCAGTTCTTCATCACGCCCGGAAGCATCCCTGAGTGCCATGATCTCTGCCATTTTCAGGGTCAGCAGACGTTCAAGATTTTCCTCCATGGCCTGTTTCTTCAGGGTTAACAGATCTTGTTGAATGGTAAGCGACTTTCTTTCATTACTGTTTTTATTCCAGTCGTAGATGTTCCACTTAAAACCTGCACCTAATGAAAAGAAGAGATCAGGGTTATCTGAGAGGAAATTATTGCCCGGAGGATTGCCATAACCTGCCTGGGCAAACCCGAATGCCTTTGGCATCCGCTGGCTTTTGAGCAGGTTTTTGGAAAGTTCCAACTGACGGCTTCTGGTGCCGAATAGTCTCAGGTCAGGGTTGTCAATGGTCTCATCTCCCGTGATGACCGTCTCCGGAAGCAGCAGTTCTGCATCACCAAGCGCGGTTATGCCGGTTATCTGCTCCAGGGCCTTTGCAAAGGCATCACGGCAACGATACAGGTCTGAAAGGCCCTGCTCTGCCTTTATCTTTTCTGCCTTCAACACATCAACAGTCATTGAAGAAACAATTCCGTTTTCAAGTCCTGATGAGGCCTCCTTTAACCTGGCATCGAGGTCAGAAATGAGTATGTTGGTAACCTCAATCTGCTTCCTGACCAGTAACAGCGGAAAATAGTAGTTATTGACCTGCTCGCGCAGACGGTAGATATCTGCTTCATTCTGCTGCAGATTAAGTTCAGTCACCACTTTTTCAATCTCTCTGGCGTTACGTGACACCCCGCCATCCCATATCACCTGACTGAGGTCAACGGTTGCCCTATACTGCTCATGAGGAACTGATGACAGTGAGCCCGGAGGAATTGGCATGGAAGATAGCAGGTCTGACATATCAACTACATCTGATTGATATGTAAAGATGCCGTTTAGATCGAGTGAGGGCAGCCAGTTGGCAGTAAGATTTTGATCCCGCAGCGCGGTCATCCTTCTAATGAGCTCCTTTTCGCCTGACAATGGTGTGGCAACCGCTGCCGAGTCGTAGCATTGCCACAGTGTCACCCGCTCCTGTGCCCATCCGGCAGTCATCGATGAAAGCATAAAAATAGCGGCAATTATCCTTCTCATTTTTGTCTTTTTTTTAAGGCAGTGACGATGAGGTCTGAAGCAAATTCTTCCCTTTCCTGCATGAAGGTATTAAACCTTTTGTTATCATTGAATTGCGGCAAGTCACTTTGCATTGTCTGCAATGAACTTCGCAAACCTTACAAGTCACTTTACATTATCTGCAATGACTTTTACAAACCTTACAAGTCACTTTGCATTATCTGTAATGAACTTCACAATCCTTACGAGTCACTTTACATTACCTGCAGTGAACCTTACAATTCTTACACGTCACTTTACATTATCTGCAATGAACTTTTCAATCCTGTTAAATGAATCAACCATATTGGCTCCTGCCCACCCGTGAGACTCTCCCGGGTAATATACCAGCTCATTTATTACGCCCGCTGCCTCGAGCTTGCTGATGAGCAGGCTGGTCTGTGCCGGCAGCACAATTGGGTCAGCTCCTCCCTGCAGGGCAATGGTTGGAGGACTGTTCGCAGTGATATAGTTTGAGGGGCTTGAAGAAGCGTATATGGCAGGATTATCAACTGGGAAAGCCCCGATTGCTCCAAAAAGCACCAGCTGCTGCAAAAGACCTTCATTCCATGCTGCCTCCAGATCAACGGGTCCAAAAAAATCAACAACGGCCTTTACATGTTTCTTCGGGTCATTTTTATATGCATGCAGCATCACAAGATGTCCTCCGGCACTGCCGCCAAGCAAAATAAGATCATCAGAGACCCTGTATTCCGAGGCATGGTCAATATAAAACCCGATGGCGTCTTTGACATCATTCTCCTGTGCTGGAAAAACGTTTACTTTATTTTCGTAGGCAAGCCTGTAATTCAGATTGACTACTGCATAACCGGGCATCCTTTTCCTGAGTGTATCAATAGACTGACTCATCTCGGATTTATCGCCCCCGGTCCAACCGCCGCCATGGATTACTATTATCGTTTTTGTTGTGGCACGACTCCGGTCTGCCGGAAGCCAGATATCCATCTTCTGCAGCGCAGCCTTACCATAAGAAACATCTTTATTTGTCACCTCATGAGCCGGTTGTGGTTCTTTTGAGCATGAAGCAATGATCAGCGGAAGAAGCACCAAAGACAACCATGTTAGGCTCCTGTAATATATTTTTATGTGGTTTTTCATAGAGCAAATATACCCTTAAATTTGTTGGTGTCTCCTTTTTTCTGATGTGCGGGCCCGACTATGCAAGGTGACAGGATAGCCATTTATGGCAGTCGGAATGCATTGGCCGGTATCAGCATAGACATTTATGGCAGCCGGAATGCATTGTTCGGTATCAGGCCGGACAGGGTGAAAGCGGTGCTGCTGACCCATTCTGATGCAGACCATACCGGCGCTCTCAGTCTCTTCAAGAAGGCGACGGTCTATCTTCCCCGGAAGGAGGAGCAGCTTATTAACGGGGAAACGAAGAGATTTCTTTTTTTTGGGAATAAAATAGATGCCAAAGACTATCAATTAATTGATGACAAGCTCATCAGGATCGGAGGGCTTAAGATCCGTCCGGTACCTGTTCCGGGCCATACACCCGGATCAACCTGTTATATTGTCAATGACATTTACCTCTTTACCGGGGATGCCCTGAGCCTTACCGGAGAAGGGATAGGGCTCTTCCCTAAATTCATCAACAAAAGCGCCAGGGGAGCCAGGAAATCAATGAAAAATATTACAGACCTTGACGATGTTCAATATATGTTCACCGGGCACTACGGTTATACAAATGACTACCGGGCCGCTGTAAAGAGTTGGAGAAGATAATGAGCTTGCGGAAAAAGAGTTCATAGCTTGCTCTAAGGTAAATACCCGCTTAATTCGTATTTTGACATCATAATGTCATTGAGGCATTTGGTCATTTATCCGGCCTCGTGTAAACATAAATTATTATATTATTGTTATTCAATCAAAGAACATCTATATGAAGTCCAAGACAGTCGAAATGATTATAGCCCCTCCGCCCGTGCACTGGGTAGGCAATGGCTTCAGGGTCCACAATTTTATTCCCGGTGTACATGAGCTTTCAATGGAAAGAATGAGCCCCTTCATTCTGCTGGATTACAATTCAAAGCATTATTTTTCGCCTGCCGAAAAGCCCGGCGGCGTGGGGGTACATCCTCACCGCGGATTTGAGACGGTGACTTTCGCATATAAAGGCAGAATTGCGCACCATGATAGCTTTGGAAACGGAGGTGTGATAGGAGAGGGAGATGTGCAATGGATGACGGCCGCATCAGGTATACTACACAAAGAGTATCATGAAAAGGAGTTTGCCGGCAGAGGTGGCGACCTCCAGATGATACAGCTTTGGGTCAACCTGCCTGCAGAAAGTAAGATGTCACAGCCTAAATACCAGGCAATCACAAATGAGGAGATGGGGAAGCATAGTTTGCCCGGCGGTAGCGGTATGATTGAAGTCATTGCCGGAACATACGGTGAAACGAGCGGTCCCGCCTCTACATTCACCCCCGTTGCTTTGATGAACGCCAGACTGAACAGCGGCGGTAAGGCTAAATTTGTTTTTCCTTCAAATTACAACACAGCCCTTCTGGTAGTGGAGGGTCAGGTACAGATCAACGGCAGCGAGCCGGCACCGGCAGATCATTTCGTGCTCTTCAGGAATGATGGTGATACTTTTGCCCTCGAGGCAACAGGTAATTCCATAGTCCTTATTATGAGCGGAGAGCCGATCCATGAGCCTATCGCTGCACACGGTCCCTTTGTGATGAATACCAGAACAGAAATCTATCAGGCATTTCAGGATTTTGAAAATGGCAAATTTGGCCACCTGGATGACTGATGCCGGAGGGCATGGCCTTTCCATCCAGTAACGGGACCAAATCACAATAAATATGTAGATTTGCAGCAGATATATGCAGCATGATTAAAAACCTGCTTATAATAGGCACAGGCGGATTTACGGGAAGCATAGCGCGATATCTCGTTTCCCAACTCAATCTCAGCATCAACTTCCATTCCATACCGGTTGGAACCCTGCTTGTGAATATAATCGGCAGCTTTCTGATAGGATTTCTTACCGGCATTGCCGACAAAAGCATGATCCTTACGGCGGAGTGGAGGCTTTTCCTTATGGTAGGGCTTTGCGGCGGATTTACAACATTCTCGGCCTTTGCCAACGAGAACCTGATGCTGATGCATAACGGACAGTTCCTTGCTGTGCTTCTCTATACCGGATTAAGCATATTCCTTGGATTCCTTGCTGTTTATCTTGGTTATACAATGACTAATCTGCTCTGATCATGGAAAAAAATGCCCATTCCGTCCTGAAGGTATATGCCAGCTCCACTGACAAACTTGGCTCACAGCTCCTTTATGAGGCTATCGTTTACAAGGCAAGGGAGGCAGGCATCTCCGGAGCTACAGTCTACAGGGGCATGATGGGATATGGACTGAGCAGCCATATTCATTCTTCAAAATTCTGGGAACTGACTGAAAAATTACCAGTTATGATTGAACTGATCGACCGGCAGGAAAAAATCGAATCATTTTACAGCATGATAGAGGCTGACCTGTCAGCCCTCCAAAAAGGCTGCCTGATTACAATAAGCCCGGTCACAGTAAAGCTCCATAAGCCCGGAAAAATGAGTGATGGTTCTCTTTGAAAGAGCCTGCTTCAAGTATCAACCATTTTATCTGTTTCAGGTGAGCCAAGGGTGACAGATCCAGGTTTCATTTCATTACTGCAGTTATGACTGTATTGCTGTTTCTTGTTGCGGAATAGAAGGCAGTATATCTTTTAAGCAAAATTTGTAACTAATCAGTGTGATTTATAATCAGCGATGACATTCAAAGCCGTTAAT
>CAYQNT010000010.1:16537-38713 GCA_964418865.1 uncultured Rikenella sp. | reverse complement strand
TGACAACCAGAAGCACCAGCCGGTGATGATACACAGAGCCATCTTCGGTTCCATGGAAAGATTCGTGGCTGTTCTCATTGAAAATACCTCCGGCAGATTTCCTATCTGGTTAACACCTGATCAGGCAGTAATACTGCCCATCAGCGAAAAATTTAATGATTATTCAAAAAATATTTTAAATCTCTTAAATAATTCCGATATTCGCACCCTAATTGACGACAGGAGCGAAAAGATCGGTAAGAAGATAAGGGATAATGAGTTAAAGAGAATCCCATACCTTCTGGTGATAGGAGAAAAGGAGGTTGCTGCCGGTACCCTTTCTGTCAGAAGACAGGGCGAGGGTGACATGGGAGCAATGAAACCAGAAGAGTTCATTAATCTGGTCAGAGAAGAGATCAAGAAGGAAATTGGTAATTAAGAGATTGATTTTAAGCATAGTATAACTTAACTGGAGGACAAAAACATAGCAGGACCAACCTATCCCAGGCCCAGGCCGGGAAGAAAACCCGAACCCGAACATCGGATTAACAACAGAATCGCAGCCAGATCAGTAAGGGTTGTGGGAGAAAACGTAGAATCTCAGGTTATGACCCTTGGCGATGCTCTCAGGCTTGCTGATGAGATGGAGCTTGATCTTGTTGAGATATCCCCCAACGTAGACCCACCAGTCTGCAAGATAGTTGATTACCAGAGGTTCCTGTATCAGCATAAGAAAAAGCAAAAGGAGATCAAGGCTAACGCGTCAAAGATCGTTGTGAAGGAAATACGGTTCGGACCCAATACTGATGATCACGATTACAATTTCAAGCTGAAGCACGCCATCAATTTCCTTGAGGAAGGCGCCAAGGTCAGGGCCTACGTGTTCTTCAAGGGAAGGTCAATATTGTTCAAGGACCAGGGAGAGAAGCTTCTGGCAAGATTTGTTAATGACCTTGATGAGTATGGCAAGGTTGACCAGACGCCCAGGCTAGAAGGAAAGAGAATGATAATTATTCTCTCACCGAAGAAAAAGAAGTAATATTTTTATACATATATATACAACATGCCAAAAATGAAAACAAATCCGGGAGCAAAGAAGAGATTCACTTTGACCGGTACAGGTAAAATCAAGCGTAAGCATGCATTCAAGAGTCACATCCTTACCAAGAAGTCTACCAAGCGTAAGAGAAATCTTACCTATAGCGGACTAGTTGACAAGACTGACGAGAGCAACGTAAAGCACCTTATGGGGCTGAAATAGTGCTTACCACCTG
Organism: uncultured Rikenella sp.; assembly: GCA_964418865.1. Classification (GTDB taxonomy): domain Bacteria; phylum Bacteroidota; class Bacteroidia; order Bacteroidales; family VadinHA17; genus SR-FBR-E99. Next base: position 37,460 of record CAYQNT010000010.1, on the reverse strand, counting down.
ACAGTGTGATAATCAAATGAATTATTAACCTGGATGTGAAGCATAAAAGACCATTGCGGGCGCTTACATCCGAAAAAGAGAAAAGACAATGCCAAGATCAACAAACGCACCAGCATCAAGGGCCAGAAGAAAAAAAGTCTTAAAGCAGACTAAAGGATACTTCGGCAGCGCATCTAACGTATATACCGTTGCCAAGAATGTGCTTGAGAAAGGCCTCACCTATTCATATCGTGACCGTAAAGACAAGAAAGGACAGTTCAGGGCTCTATGGATCCAGAGGATCAATGCCGGCGTTCGCCTTTATGGAATGAGTTACTCGCAGTTCATCGGCGGGCTTGACAAGAAGGGCATCACGCTCAACCGTAAGACCCTCGCTGACCTGGCGATGAATCATCCCGAAGCCTTCAAGGCAATAGTGGATAAAGTGAAAGAATAAAAAAAGCGGGCCGAGCCCGCTTTTTTTTATCTCTTTGCTCCCTTAAAGAAGCGGTTGAAACGTATCTTCCTCAAACCCTGAGCCTCCTTATTTAGAGAGAGCCATACCATTACCGGGCGGCCCACAATATGATCTTCGGGTACAAAGCCCCAGAAGCGTGAATCTGCCGAGTCATGGCGGTTATCACCCATCATCCAGTAATAGTCCATTTTAAAGGTATAACTGTCAGCAGGCTGGCCGTTGATGCTTATCACATTGCCGTCTATCTTCAGGTCATTCTCTTCGTAGATATCAATTATTGATGAGTAGAGGCTTATGTTTGTCATGTCTAGCTTCACTGTGGTTCCCTTCTTGGGTATCCATAGCGGCCCAAAGTTATCTTCATTCCATCTGTACTGCTGATCATGAGGGAAAACGGCAGTGGAATATTCGCCCGCTCTCCTGTAGTCAGCTTCAACGCCGGTTACATTGGCAAATCCGGAGATCATTTCAGCATTGCTTTGTGTCAGGGGTACTCTGTACACGGTACCCGAGAGCATCAACGACTGGTCTGACTTTGACACATTCATCCTCTCAAAGGCCTTGGGGTTTATTCGTGTACCGTTTGTCCGTACATAATACGATGTCTGCTGTGTTGGATGAACCTTCGCCGCCCGGCCATTAACGAAAAGTTCTCCTCCTTTGATGTAGATAGTGTCGCCGGATATGCCCACACACCTTTTAACATAGTTGTCACGCCGGTCAACAGGTCTGTATATAACTGTAAATTCATTCCATACCATCTGTCTGGCCTGTGCATAATATTCATCCTTGCCTTTAAGTGTTCTGTTTGCCCTTATATCTTCTGCAGTCAGCATCTCCATACGGTCACGCAGTATCTGATAATAGCTTATCGCCTGCATCTCAAGGCAGACCGTATCACCAGCAGGGAAATTAAAAACCACAATGTCATTATTCTTTACATGACCAAAACCCTTAAGTCTCTTGTATTTCCAGTGTACCAGGTCAGACCATGATTTTCCCTTGCCACCGGTGAGAGGCAGGGTGTGCTGTGTGAAGGGAAAAGCTATAGGAGTATTAGGCATGCGTGGTCCGTAGGCCACTTTACTTACTGCCAGATGGTCACCAACCAGCAAGGTCTTCTCCATTGAAGGAGTAGGTATACGGTAGTTCTGGAAGAGGAAGATGTTTATGAGAGTGACGGCTATCACCGCAAAGATGAGTGCATCAAGCCACTCAATAATGGCGTTATTCTTGCCGTTGCGCTTTTTCCAAAAAGCCCAGTTAACTTTTTTGCTGACATAAATGTCGAATATTATAGGTAGTCCAAGCAACAACCAGAAATTACCTACCCATATGACCCACAGTAGATAAAGCAGGGCTACAACGCCGAATTTAAAATATTTGCTATTCACCAGTTCTTTCATCTCTTTCGGATTTCGCTGCAAAACTACTATAATAAATTTAATACCTCTGTCATTGTAAAAACACAACCAAGAGTTAAGATCTCTTCATCAGTCCGCGGGGAACCCTGAACAAAGAGCAGTGTGACTGACAGTTCAGCGAAGAACAGCTACATTTCTGCTTCCATTTTTATTTTTACAGTCTTTTCCAAATCACTGACATAGTATCTTGAAGCTATATAAAATAGTAATGCTCCCAATAATAGCATGAATGGCAACAGAGCTATGGCTGTTTTAATATCGTACATATCATATAGCTTGCCTATTACCAGCGGAGCCGTTGATGCTCCCAGAAGATTCTGCACTACAACGGCCACAGCGTATGACATCGCCCTCATTCCTGCATGAATAACATCTTGTGTTACCGCGGCAGCACCAGGCAAAAAGGCGGTAAGTGTCACTCCCAGCAGAAGGAAGAAAACATACTGCAGTGTTCCACGGGTAAGCCAGAGAGCAATAAACAGGAACAGTGCCGATAAAAGAGAAGTTATGGCGGGGAACAGCAGACGTGCCCTGAGGTTCTTCTTTCGCCACCGGTCAGTAATGATACCTCCCACAGGCGCACCCACTATTGCCAGCACCATTACCGCACTTGACATGGTGGCTGCCTTTTCTATAGTAACATCACGCATGACATGAAAATAGGTAGAGAGCCATGTTATTAGTGAGGTAGTTACAAAAATAATAGCGGCAAAGCCAAAATATGTCAGGATCAGGGAAGGCCTCGACAGGAACTGCTGTGCCATATCCTTTTTCTTCATCTTCACCTTAACATTATTGCTGTCAGTAATTGTAAGGTCTACAGTCTTGTAATCCTTGACGAAGAAGAAAAGTGCAGCGACAATCAGGCCGGGCAGAGCCACTATACCGAAGGCATGCTTCCAACCGAGTCTGACTGCAATTATTCCGCCTATGAGAACGCCAATAGCTGTCCCCAGAGGGATGGAAGCATTCCACAAGCCCATCATCTTCGATCTTTTGCTCTCCGGATATAGTCCTGATATAACCGCGCTGCCACCGGGGGCATATCCAGCCTCGCCTATCCCAATGAGGGCCCTCGCCAGCACCAGCTGCACAAAGTTGCCGGTAAGGGCACAGAGTGCTGTAGCCAGGCTCCAGAGAACAGCCATAATACCAATGGTTTTGGTCCGGTTCCACCGGTCAACCAGTATTGATACCGGAAAGGTAAGCAACACAATAGCCCAATAGACGGCCGATACCAGAAGGCCGCTCTGGGTGTGCGTGATGCCGAGATCCTGTTCAATGTACAAAAACATTGATGTGACAACCATCCTGTCAATGTAATCGAACATGTATAGAAGGAAGAGCAGACTAAAAACATAATTGGTGTATTTCTTTGGGTAGAGGTACCCTGGTGGAATGATTTTGTGTTTCATTGTTTCAGTTGTTGGAGTCAATTTTCACAAGTAACCCGGGACTAAAAATAACTGCTATTTTATTATCTTGCACCACTTAATAACAAATGATTTACATGAAATACGGAATTATTACTATTATGGCATTCACTCTGCTTTGTGTCACAGGCTGTTCGCAAGCAGAGAAAGCAGATCTGGTTATCACCGGTGGAAGAGTTTTTACTGCAGATGCGCGCAATCCGAGCGCCCAGGCTGTTGCTATAAAGGATAACCTGATTATTGCCGTGTGCAGTGACAAGCAGGTGCAGAAACATATTGACCCCTTGGTAACAAGGGTGATAGATGCAGGCGGCAGAGCCGTTATACCGGGTTTTAACGACGCTCATGCGCACTTCGGGCCTGTTGACCCTGACTATATTGAACTAAGGTATGTCACTGACCCTACGGTCATCACGGACAGAGTCAGGGATCAGGTATCGCGATCTCAAAAGCATTTGCTCATCTATGGCGGCCACTGGGAGCATGAGATGTTTACCACTCACGAATGGCCTACAAAGGAGCTTCTCGATGCAGTATCCCCTGATAATCCAGTTTTGCTACGCCGTACTGACGGTCACAGCGCCCTGGTTAACAGCTATGTGCTGAAAAACTCAGGCATCACGCGTGATACTCCCGATCCGTTTGGAGGTGAGATCATGCATGACCCTGTCACCGGTGAGCCAACAGGCATCCTCAAGGAGAGCGCCATGGATCTTATAAAAACAGGCGCCAGGAAGATAGAGAGAAGTGCTGCAGAAGAGCGTGATCGGAAATGGCGCGGTTACCTAATGGCCCTCTCACAGGCAGCTGAATATGGTATCACCAGCATACAGATTCCGGGCGGTGGTAACTTTGACATGTATGACTCAATTATGGCATTAGGAAAGCTAACCTGCCGTATTGATATAGGTGGTGTGCTGACTGCTGACTCTGCCAGGCTTGACAGGTATCAGAAGCTCAGGCAGAAGTACCCAATGTCAGGTGACTGGATCAGGTTCGGGTACCTGAAGGACTTTATGGACGGCACTCTGGGGTCAGCCACAGCAATGATGTTTGAACCTTTTAATGATGAGCCTGATAAGACCGGACTGCCGCAGATGAGCTATGAGGAGCTGGAGGCCAGGGTGCTGGCAGCCGACAAAATGGGGTTCCAGATAGGGATCCATGCCATAGGGCCCAAAGCCAACAACTGGATACTCAACGCTTATGAAAAGGCCCGTGAAGTCAACGGCGTACGTGACAGTCGTCACCGCTCCGAGCATGCACAGATACTGATTGAGGAAGATATACCACGTTTTGCAGCCCTGGGCGTCATAGCCTCCATGCAGCCTACACACTGTATCACTGATAAACGGTTTGCGGAGAAGCGCATAGGCACGGAAAGAAGCCGCTGGGCATATGCCTGGAAAAGCCTGGCCGACAGCGGTGCCGCGCTGGCATTCGGAACAGACTACTCTGTTGAACCGCTTAACCCGATGGAGGGGTTGTATGCATCTGTCTCCCGCAAAGACAGAAAGGGAGAGGAGGGTGACGGCTGGTTCCCCATGGAGAAGATAACCATGGAGAAAGCCATTGAATATTATACCCTCGGTGCCTCTTATGCCCAGTTCACTGAAGAGAGAAAAGGAATGTTAAGGCCTGGTTATCTTGCAGACATAACCATCCTCTCAGAAGATATATTTGAAACTCCTGAGCAGATGATTATGTCAGTTAAAGCCGATTATACCATCGTTGACGGAACAATCGTATTTGAGAGAAAAAACTAAGCTATCGTCTTGTCGTCTATGGTAGCATCGGGTGCATTCTTCTTTACCGATGCAATGCCGTTTTCGCAGCTGGCTTGTGATTCATACATTTCACTGCTACCTATAATCTGGCCATTGGTTGCTTTCAGGTTGAAATGAAATTTACCATTCTTAGCAACTTTTGAATCAAACCGTTTGGCATCAGCGGCATTCTTCATTACTGACTTGACGGCGTTCAAGCATGAGGGCTTTGTAGCATAACCCTCGCTTGTAAGAATAACCTGGCCATTGCCTGCCTGAAGATTGAACTGGAATTCACCATTCTTTCTCTTTGTGATAACAAATTTTCCCATATTACTAATTTAAAATTAAACTTAATTTGAAGTTGTTGTTTCCAAATATACAAAAAAACAATATTAGATTTACGAGACGTGAGTATTATGAGGATAGATATAATTACAGCACTTCCGGAGCTTCTCCGAAGCCCATTTGATGAGTCAATTATCAAAAGAGCGAAAGCTAAAGGTATTGTAGAAATAAACATTATTAACCTGCGTGACTATTCTACCGACAAGCACAAGAATATTGACGATTATCCCTTCGGCGGCGGTGCGGGTATGGTAATGATGATTGAGCCGGTCTACAACTGCATAACCCATCTCACTTCACAGCATAGGTATGACGAAGTAATTTACACCTCACCTGATGGTACGCCCTTCAGCCAGCCGATAGCCAATGAGTTATCCATGAAGGAGAACATAATCATTCTTGCAGGTCACTACAAAGGTATTGATCAACGCATCAGAGACCATCTTATCACGCGTGAAATCTCCGTTGGTGATTACGTTCTTAGTGGAGGTGAGTTACCTGCAGCGGTGATCACTGATGCTATTGTACGTCTTTTGCCCGGAGCCATCTCCGATGCAGAGTCGGCTCTCTCAGACTCATTTCAGGATAACCTGCTGGCTCCACCGGTATATACCAGACCTGCCGAATTCAGGGGCTGGAGGGTGCCTGACATCCTTCTTGGCGGCAACACTCCTGAAATAGAGAAATGGCGTTTCGAACAGTCAGTCAGTAACACCGAAAAAAAACGACCTGATTTATTGGGGTAAGAAACCTGATTCTTTAGTTTCATTTTGTCAAAAAAGGTTTGTATCATTGCTTCCCAACCAGGTAAAACTGAAGAAAACAGATTATATGAAACCACAAGATTACATTGAAAGAGAAGAGAAATACGGTGCGCACAACTATCATCCCCTGCCCGTTGTACTTGACAGGGGTGAAGGTGCTTTTGTATGGGATGTTGAAGGGAAGAGATATTATGATTTTCTCTCTGCATATTCAGCCGTAAACCAGGGGCACTGCCATCCTAAGATTACTGCAGCACTTATTGACCAGGCGAAGAAACTGACGCTGACCTCAAGGGCTTTTTTCAACTCCGTACTTGGCGAGTATGAGGAATTCATAGCCAAATATTTCAGTTATGACAAGGTGCTGCCGATGAATACAGGAGCAGAGGCTGTAGAGACGGCTCTCAAGCTTGGCCGCAAATGGGGATATCTTGTAAAAGGCGTCAAGGAAAACCAGGCAAAGATCATCATCTGTAAGGGCAACTTCCACGGCCGCACAATAACCATCGTCTCTATGTCAACTGACCCGGATGCACGCAAGGACTATGGTCCCTTCACTCCGGGGTTTATCACCATACCCTATAATGACCTCCCTGCTCTTGCAAAAGCGCTGGCTGATCCTGATGTTGCCGGTTTCCTTGTAGAGCCCATTCAGGGAGAAGCGGGTGTCTTCGTTCCGGATGATGGATACATCAAAAAAGCATATGACCTCTGCAAGAAAAATAATGTCCTCTTCATTGCTGATGAAGTGCAGACAGGCCTTGCACGTACGGGCAAGCTTCTGGCATGTGACCATGAAGGTGTCAGACCCGATATACTGATACTTGGCAAAGCTCTCTCAGGAGGTGCCATGCCCGTCTCTGCAGTGCTGGCAGATGATGTGATCATGCTTACCATCAAACCCGGAGAGCATGGATCAACTTTTGGCGGCAACCCACTTGCCGGCAAGGTGGCCATAGCAGCTCTGGAAGTGATAAGAGATGAGAAACTGGCTGAAAATGCTGAGAGGCTTGGTAAGATTTTCCGTGATGAGATGAGTTCAATCAAATCTGATATGATTGAGCTGGTAAGGGGCAAGGGACTGCTCAACGCCATAATCATCAGGCCACACAACGGTAAGGAGGCATGGGATGTCTGCATGAAGATGATGGATCTTGGTGTTCTCGCCAAACCGACACATGGCGACATTATCAGGTTCGCTCCGCCACTCATCATTACCGAAGAGCAGCTGCGCGATGCCATTGGACTAATAAAGAAAGCTATATTAAGCTTTGAATAAACCTATTCTCATCTTTCACATATGAAGAAGATACTCTTCTGGACTCTTGCCATTGCAATTACTATTGCTGCCGCCTTGTACCAGAGAATGACCGGGCCCACTTATCCCGAGCGTCATTCTGTGGTCATTGGCGATGTGGATTATTCACTTAGCCTTAAACGTAGCCAGACCAACACACGCCCGTGCCTGATTAAGCTGGAAGTACCTTCAGATGTCTCCGGAAAAATATTTTTCCGTAAGTACAGGATGAATGAGGAGTGGACATCAGCAGAGATGAAGCAAGAGGGGAAGTATCTCACAGGAGAACTTCCCTCCCAGCCTGCCGCAGGGAAGCTTGAATATTATGTTGTTTTGGCAACGCCCTCATCTACAGAGATATCCATTAAAAAAGATCAGCCGGTGGTGATCAGGTTCAAGGGAGACGTACCAGCTGTGATAATGATCCCTCACATACTTATCATGTTCTTTGCCATGCTTCTCTCTAACCTGGCGGGTATTACTGCTGCCGCTGGCAATGCCGGGCAAAGACAATACGGCCGCTGGGCTCTGTGGCTGTTGCTGGCGGGAGGAATGGTACTGGGGCCGGTGGTACAGAAACTTGCTTTTGGCGAGTTATGGGCCGGCATACCCTTCGGATGGGATCTTACTGACAATAAATTGCTCATTGCAGTGGCCGTCTGGACCCTTGCGGTAGTTATGAACAGAAAGCGCCAACGCCCTGCATACACTATTGCTGCAGCAATTATCCTGCTTCTTATTTATTCCATTCCACATAGTCTGTTCGGATCAGAGCTTGACTATGTAACAGGGACGGTAATACAGGGCTGACAATATTTTTAATCCTCTTACTGCTTTTTTTTATCCTGGATGCAGCATTCATGTATCATTCACGTCATTGTAGTGAAGAGTTCAAACAGATGGGTGCAGCATCAAACATAGTTAGACCAGATTTATTTGCACAGATGGAAAATGTTGAAGCAGCATTCAAAAACATACATCAGGATCTGATAGACGGTTGTCGCTCAGGTGACCAGAAAGCTCAGTTCCAGATTTACAAGCTCTACTATAAGGCGATGTTCAACACCTGCCTACGTATTGTGAACGATGACATGGAAGCTGAAGATGTAATGCAGGAGGCGTTTCTCTCGGCCTTTGAAAAGATAAATACCTACTCAGGGAGTGTCAGTTTCGGCGCATGGCTGAAGAAAATAGTGGTCAACAGGTCACTTGACGCCCTGGGAAGAAGGAAAGCGATCTTTGAAGACATTGAACATCACGCCGGGATCCGCGACGACAGCCAGGAAGATGCTGCCGATAAAGAAGATCTTGAGGCGAAGGTAGAAGAGGTGAAGGCTGGCATAAAACGACTGCCGGAAGGATACCGCGTGATACTCTCCCTCTATCTCATTGAGGGCTTTGACCACGACGAGATATCAGAGATGCTCAACATCAAAAGCAGAAGCTGGTGAGTGAACTGAAGAACAGAAAAACAGATAAATGATGAACAAGATAGAAGATATAATTAAAAGAGGAAGAGGTGAGTTTGACGACATGGAGCCGTCAGAAGGCCACTTAGAGAGGTTCAGCTTTAAGCTTGCCACGAGGCTGCATACCGGCACCTCTAAGCGCAGCATAATGCCCTACCTGCTGAGAGCTGCAGTGGTGACACTTCTGGTCACCCTCTCTTCGCTCTGGACCTTTGACCACTTTGTCAGGCCCAACCTGAAGAAGACAATGACTCTCAGTGAAGTATCACCTGAATACCGCGAGGCAGAGAAGTATTATGTACGGCAGGTAGGTTTCATAGAGAATGAGTTCTCATCACTTGATATTTCCAACCCTGAACAGAAGGCAGCACTGATGCAAGAGCTTACCTCCATGGATTCAGTATACGTTGAGCTGCAGAAAGAGCTCCGTGGAAATCCAAGTGACCAGCGAATCATTGATGCTATGATCAAACATTACCAGACCAAATTGGATGTGATGAATTATATACTTGAACAGCTCACGCAGATAAAAGCAGAAACCGAAAATCCAGTCAGCCATGAAAAAGCTATTATTTAACCGGCGGGTGACGCTCTTCGCAGCATTGATCTGCGCAGTCGCCCTGACAGCTTCAGCAGAAGAGGTCAAGAAAGAATATCACAGGGAGATGGTACCCGTTGACAACTCCACACTCACTGTAATGAATAAATTCGGGGCAGTGGTCACCGAGACATGGGACAAGAATAACATTGTTGTGGATGTGACTGTGAAGATAGAACATCCCTCACCTGAGAAAGCCAGGAAACTTCTGTCAATGATCTCTGTAATATTTACAGAAGAGGCAGGAAACCTGACTGCAGAGACCGTTTTCAACAACGACTTTTCATCAGTCAGCCGGAGGGGTTCCGACAACCACTTCAGCATCAACTACAATATTAAGATGCCAGCCTATATCAACCTTGACATCAGCAACAAGTACGGCAACACTGTGGTTGACGAGGTCTCCGGACGCGCTGTTCTGAATGTGAAATATGGTGATCTCACTGTTAACAAGCTCACTAGAGGCAACGTTAAGCCGCTCAACACCCTGATAGTAGCCTACGGTAAGGCCAGCGCATATGACCTGGGCTGGGCAGAGATCAATGCACGTTACGTTGGCATGTTCAGTATTGACAAAGCGCATGCCTTGCTGGTTGACAGTAAATATTCGAAACTGTCTGTTGGCGAGGTAAGCTCACTTGTAGCTGACAGCAAGTATGACGGATACAACGTCAAAGCCGCAAGAAACATTGTGATTATCGGGGGGTACACCGACTTCAGGTTCGGAAAGGTCAGCAGGAAGCTGGATGTAGAAACAAAATACGGCAACCTCTCTGTTGACATGATACCTGCAGGGTTTGAGAAGGTGACGGTCAAGGCAGGCTACTGTGCAGTGAGACTGGGCATTGATCCTGCGGCATGCTACAGGCTTGATGCAAATGTCTCCTACGGGAGCATCAAGATGGATGATGAAAAGTTCTCACCTGAAAGGCGTATCATCGGCAGCTCATCGAGTGAACTGACCGGTAAGGCAGGTGACTGCAAAAACCCGAGATCAGAAGTGAAGGTGGTTGCCTCCTACGGATCAGTCAGGCTGGATTAGCAAGAGCTGAGATGAAGTTAGTTACCAACTGTGCATCAGTAAAGCTGACTTAAAGTAACCTTATAATTGATAAATGCATACGGCGCCCCCAAAGAGGCGCCGTATCTTTTTTTTCAGGTGTTACGGCAGAAAGATATCAGGCTCACCGGGCACCAGTTTCAGGGAGCAGCAGGTCAATCTCCATGACAGCCTTAATTGCCCGGTCAGAGAAGAAATCGCCTGCAGGAAACAGTGAGAATCGGCCGGCACCCTCATAATTATCTTTGTCAACTAGCAGCACCTCCTGCTGATCATTGCGGTTGACTATCTCGCTGAGGGTAAAAGCAGTGCGGTATCCATCAAGCCCGGCAATTACCACTATGCCCTTGCACAGTGCCTCGGGCACCTTCTGATAATAGCCATTCAGAACATCCTGAAGCATAACCCCGGTAAACGGAGTGGTGCCGTGGATACCCATACCGCGGCCGTAGAAGACCGTCTGATATGATTCTCTGTTCATGCTCTCAGGCAGCTCACTTATTATTTTGCGCTGCGTACCATTGACACATATCTTCATTGTCTCAGAAAAGAGGGGAGTGATGGTCCTGTTTATAGTGTATTTGCTGTCAAGTGATTTCACTGTTATCTTCACAGGGTTGCTGATATTTCTGGCAGTGATAAGGTCATTGCCGGCAACTATCTTCGTCTCCAGTGGCAGCGGCCAGAGGTCTTTTGCCTTTGAGGGCACTATGCGGGCCACGGAGGTAGCTATCATCAGACGGTGCATATTGACAGGATAATAGATCTCACCCCATGAGAAAGTGGCGATCTCACCCCTGTCATTAGTTACCTCAACATAAAGATCTATTATTGGAGGGAACTCGGCCTCATTCTTTTTCTTCAACACTATCTTGTCAAGGATATCATAAAGGGAATATCCATCATAGCGATATGCTCCGGTAAAGCTTACATTTCCGTCTTTCAGACTCGTCTCCTTAACTATAATACTATGCTTAGGCAGCTGTGTGATGTCAACGGTCATCTCTTTCTCCACCTCCCCGGTGACAAGTATATTCTTACTACCCTTCAGCTGGTTTGTGGGTGCATCATCATAGAAATCGTTTGTCTGTCCGGTCAGAGATGAAGTGATCAGCAGCATTGCGGCAATAAATAGCAGTGTTAGTTTCTTCATAATTCAGGTATTTCGTTATGCAAATATATTCATTTCGGTTAAAGTATGCTATGATTTATGACATGTGAAGTGTTCAGAGAAGAGTTATGAAGAATGACTTAATGTACGTTCAGATTATCAAGTTCCGCGAGGGTTAACCTGTGCTGCTTCGGGTTCAAAACGCTCATCAGCGCCGTTCCTGATTCAGATATCAAGTTCCACGAGGGTCATTCCTGCTCCTCCTCGTTCAACGTGTTCGTCAGCGACATTTTTAACGGCACCTGTTGATACAAGGTACTGTCGTATCATCTGCCTCAGGATGCCGTTACCTTTTCCGTGCAGTATCCGAAGGTTCCTGTATTGTATCATTATGGCGGTGTCAATGAATTCCTGTACCACCTGCAGCGCCTCCTCGGTACGCATTCCCCTGACATCTATCTCAGGGTTGAAGTGGTTGCGCCGGCTGTTTTGTGACCAGTCTATTCTCTGTTGCGGCCGGCTCTTTGCCAGCTCTTTCCGGTAGTCAGCAGCATCTACCGCCTCGGTCTTGTCGATATCTACCTGCATCTTCAGGCTGCCCGAGACTATCTGCAGTCTCTTACCTCTTATCTCAATCACCTCGCCCACTGTATCAGTACCTATGATCCTGATAAAGTCGCCTGGTGAGGGACTGCCGGCCTTTTTCCTTACTGCCAGCTCCGGCTCCTTCTTTCTGGTAATACGTTTGACAATGCTCGCTGCCGGTGTATCCATTCGTGGAGGGGAGGCAACGTTGATCTCGGGCTGCTTCTCCTCCTCTATAAGTTGTTCACGGAATGAGTCAAGCTCTTCACGCACCTCTTTGGTCTTCTCCTTCTCAGCCTGTGCCTCCTTTATGGTGCGTATTGTATTCTCAATCATCTTGTTGGTGTCACGGAGCAACTCCTCTGCCCTGCCCTTTGCCTGGCTGATGATCTCCTTCTTTTGTGTCTTTATCTCACCAAGCTGAGCCTCATATGATGCTATCAGCTCCTCAAGTCTCTTCTCATGACGTCGTGCCGCCTCCCTCTTCTTCTCCCAGTATCGTTTATCGCGTGCTATCACCCGCAGGTTACGGTCGAAATCGACGTTCCCCTCACCTGCCCTTGCAGCGGCGTCAGCGAGTATCTCCTGTGGCAGACCTATCTTCTTTGCTATCTCAAATGCGAACGAGCTGCCAGGTTTACCCTGATTAAGGCGGAAGAGCGGCTGCATCAACTGGTTGTCAAAGGCCATGGCACCGTTACTGATGCCCTCCTGTGAGGTAGCGAAGTGCTTAAGGTTGGTATAATGTGTAGTAATGACTCCATAGGCACCCCTCTTGTTAAGCTCAGCCAGGATTGCCTCAGCCAGTGCACCTCCGATAACAGGTTCAGTTCCGGTGCCAAACTCATCAATCATTATCAGTGACCTGTTATCAGCATATCTAAGCATCTGTTTCATGCTTATGAGATGAGAGCTGTAGGTACTCAGGTCGTTCTCTATGCTTTGTTCATCGCCTATGTCAATGAAGAACCTGCTGAACACACCTGTCTCAGTGCCTTCATCAACGGGAATTGTCATGCCGCACTGCAGCATGTATTGTACCAGCGCCACCGTCTTGAGGCATACTGACTTGCCACCTGCATTAGGGCCTGAGATGACCAGTATCCGGTCTCTGCTGTCAATGGTTATGGTCAGGGGCACCACTTCCCTGCCTGTTGTACGTGCAAAGGCGAGTGTCAGCAGCGGATGGCGGGCATTAATCCATCTTATATGAGGCTCTTCGGCCACCGTTGGCCTGATACATCTCAGCCTGTTGCCGAAGAGTGCTTTGGCTCTTATGAAGTCTATCTCTGCCAGGAAAGCAAAATTTTCTTCAAGATCATCTATATAGGGTCTGATGGCATCTGCCAGGGCAGTCAGTATACGCACTATCTCACGTTTCTCCTGGTGCTCGAGCTCGGTAATCTCATTGTTAAGCTCCACCACCTCTGCCGGCTCAATAAAAACCGTTTTGCCTGTGGCAGACTCATCGTGCACAAAACCCTTTATCCCTCTTTTGTTTGAAGCGTTGACAGGTATTACTCCCCTGCCGTTACGGACAGCCACCGTTATATCCCGGTCAACAATCCCTTCGGCCTGTGCCTGACGCAGAACGGCGTGCAGCTTCCTGACAGCAGATAGGGCTTTTGATGACAGCGATGCACGGATGGTCTTCAGTGCCGGCGAAGCGCTATCGCGCACCTTACCATCCTTGTCAATGATACGGTCAATAGCTTCCGTCACGAATGGATAGTAGACCACCTTCATGGTCATCTCTGTCAGCAACGGATAGCGGCCGTCTTTCCTGTTCTTGAAAAATCCAATGATACGTCTGATGGTATCAAGGGATCCGCGCAGTGCCATAACCTCTTCCGGCTCGGGGAATGTGCCCTCTACCCGCAGTTTCTCAAGCATGGCATGAGGGTCATTATAATTATCCGACGGGAATTGCTCACCGTATGACAGTATCTGCTGAAACTCCTCCGTAAGAGCCAGCCGGCTTCTCACCTCGGCAGCGGAGAATGATACTTTCATTGATTCAACCCTGCGCATACCGGCGCTGCTAAGGCATCCGCCGTTCAGCTGTTCCCTGATGCGGTCAAATCCAATCTTGAGCTCGTATGTGTCCGGATAGATCATTTAATGCTACTCTCAGCACAAAAGTAGAGTTAATTAATGTTAATGCCTCATTCATGTAAAATTATGAATCTATATTTATTCCGCATAAATAAAAAACCAGATGAAAATTCTCTTCTATTCAGTCAAAACCGCTTTAATAAGCGTGCTTCTTCTACTAATGATCACACCGGTTGCTTCACAGCATGCAACCGTTGATCTAGACATGGTGTACAAGATCCGTCAGGAAGGTCAGCGCAACTCTGATATTGAGACGCTTGCGTACATAATGACCGATCTGGCAGGACCTCGTCTTACGGGCTCTCCCGGTATTGCCCGCGCAAATGAGATTGCAAAGGCCAAACTTGCCGAGTACGGTTTATCTAACGTACGGATTGAAGTAGCCGGTGATTTCAGTCGCGGTGGTTGGGACTATTCAAAAGCCTACGCAGCCATGACAGCCCCCTACTACAACAACTTCTCAGTGACACCTGTGGCCTGGACCTCGGGTACTGCAGGCCTGGTCAAGGGCGAGGTTATACTTGTAGATATTAAAAAGATTGAAGACATAGAAAAATACCGTGGCAAGCTTAAGGGCAAGATAATCATGACGCCGTCATCATCACAGTATACGGTCAACTTTGAGCCTCTGGCCACCAGATATACGAGTGAGGAACTGGAGAAGCTGGCTATGGCAGATGCAGGCGGCACCCGTTCGGGCAGAATGATGGGCGACTTTATGGCAATGCGCGAGATGAGGACCAAGATCAGCGAATTTCTTCTGGCTGAAGATATATTAATGACCCTCAGCCAGGGCAATGCCTTCAACATACCGCGATCTACAGGAGCAAACTATGACGGCAAGAGCAAACCACCTGCAACAGAGATCAACATACCTCTTGAGCCCTACCAGAAGATGGAGAGGATGCTCAGAAAAGGTGAGAAGGTTGAGATGGAAGCAGAGATTAAAGCTGAATTCTTACCCGAAAAGAATGTATATAACGTTATTGCCGAGATCCCCGGTACTGATCCGAAGCTGAAAGACCAGGTGGTATTGCTGGGCGCTCATATTGACTCATGGCATGGTGGCACCGGTGCGGCTGACAATGCTTCAGGATGCATTGTAATGATGGAGGCGATTCGCATACTCAAGGCATTAGACATAAAACCCAGACGTACAATACGCATTGGCCTCTGGGGTGGAGAAGAAGAAGGGCTATATGGGTCACGTGGCTATGTTGCTAAGTATCTGTATGACAGAGAAAAAAGCGAGAAGAAGCCGGGCTTTGACAAGTTCTCCGTCTATTTCAACATGGACAATGGCACAGGCCGTTACAGAGGTATCTACCTTCAGGAGAATAATATGGTACGTCCGCTCTTTGAGAAATGGATGAATCCGATGAGGGATATGGGATTTAACACCATCACTATCAGAAACACCGGTGGCACGGACCATCAGAGTTTTGACGGAGCGGGGCTGCCGGGATTCCAGTTCATACAGGATGAGATTGAATATGGCCGCGGTTATCACACCCTTGCTGACACATGGGAGCGTCTGTTGCTTCCTGACCTGAAGCATAATGCAATTATTACAGCATGGTTTGCATGGAACGCAGCTATGGAAGAACAGCTTATTCCCCGCAAACCGGAGATTAAGTCAACGCAGCAGAGGTCGCCTTTCGGCTTCTAGAAAGCAGAGGATGCCTTTCGGATGGAAGGCAGCTCCTGACTGAGTTCAGTTTAAAGGCATCGCCGGGCTGATTTCAGATTGCAACCCACGCTGGCCGTAAATAAGATTTTCTGTTTATTAATTCTGTTTATTAAAAGAGAGGTTGATCCTGCAACAGAGGTCAGCCTCTCTTTTATTTTTGGGGAGGGTTATTGTTTGATCCCTTCCTGGTCAAGGATGAATGCATACTCCAGGGCGGTGGTTTTCAGTCGCTCGAAGCGGCCTGATGCTCCTCCGTGGCCGGCAGTCATGTTGACATCCATGATGAGGATATTGTCATCGGTCTTCATGTCGCGCAGCCTGGCAACCCATTTGGCCGGCTCCCAGTACTGAACCTGTGAATCCCAGTAACCCGTTGTCACAAGCATGTTCGGGTATGCCTGTGCCTTCACCTGATCATAAGGTGAGTATGAAAGCATATAGTCATAGTATTCCTGCTTGCGAGGGTCGCCCCACTCATCCCATTCAAACGTTGTGAGGGGAATGGTGGCGTCAATCATGGTGCTTACAATGTCTACAAAAGGCACTGAAGCAATGACACCGTTATAGAGCTCGGGCTCCATGTTCACTATGGCACCCATCAGTAGACCGCCCGCACTGCCACCCATAGCATAGAGGTGATCAGCCGAGGTGTATTTGTCATTGATGAGGAAGCGTGCACAGTCATTGAAGTCAGTGAAGGTGTTTATCTTCTTCAGTAGCTTACCATCTTCGTACCACTGACGCCCCATCTCGCTGCCGCCCCTGATATGGGCAATAGCATAGACGAAGCCTCTGTCAAGCAGGCTTATGATAGAGTAGCGGAATGAGGGATTAGTTGAAGAGCCATACGATCCGTACGCGTAGAGCAGCATCGGGGCATTGCCATCCTGAACAAAGCTCTTGCGGTAGACTAATGATATAGGGACCTGGGTGCCATCAGCGGCGGTAGCCCAGAGGCGCTTTGACTCATAATTGTTTTTGCTGAACCCGCCCAGTACAGTGTCTTGCTTAAGGAGTGTCTTGGTCTGTGCTGCCATGTCATAGTCATAGACCGAGTTGGGGGTAGTCAGCGATGAATAGCTGTATCTCAGCATGGTGGTGTTGGCATTTGGATTAATACTTATTCCGGCAGTATATGTCTCCTCACCAAAATCAAGGAAATGCTCTGAGTTGTCAGCCAGGCTGATGATGCGGAGGTTGGTGAGTCCCTTGATACGCTCGGCTGCAACAAGATAATTATCGAAGAGCTCATAGTTCTCCAGAAGGATATCATCACGATGAGGAATCACCTCTTTCCAGAATGCCATTCCGATCTTATTCTCCGGGCATGACATCAGTTTGAAATTTTTGGCACCGTTGGCGTTGGTTCTGATATAGAATTTGCCATTGAGATGTTCAACTGAGTATTCATGACCGACCTTACGCGGTTCAAAAACTATCATCTTACCATCGGGTTTGGCTGCCTCAATCAGGCGCACTTCGGTGGTAAGGGTCTGGCCCGAGGTGATTGTTATGTATTTTTTGCTTTTGGTTTTGCCAAGCTGTACTGAGAAAGTCTCATCAGTTTCATCATACACAACTTTATCTTCTGATTCCGGGGTGCCAAGCACATGCGTCATGACAATGGCTCCTCTCAGTGTCTCGGGGTCTTTCTTTACATAGAAGAGTGTCTTGCTGTCATCAGCCCAGACGCTCTGTGAGGTGGTGTTGACAATCTCGTCAGGCAGGAGTTCGCCTGTATTAAGATCCTTAATATTTATGGTATACTGTCTGCGGCTGACATAATCAATTCCATAGGCAAGCAGATTATTATCAGGCGAGACAGATGCGCCGCCAACGCCTGTGTACTCGTGACCCTCAGCTAAAAGGTTGACGTCAAGCATAACCTCAGCGTTGTCAGCACCCTCTTTCTTTCTGTAGTTAACGGGGTACTCTTTCCCTTCAAAATACTTAGTGTGATAATAATAACCATTGTCAAGGTATGGAACAGTCTGGTCATCCTCCTTGATACGCCCTTTCATTTCATCAAAGAGCTTCTCCTGAAGGATAGCGGTGTGCTTCATAATAGCCTTGGCGTAGTCATTTTCGGCATTAAGGTATGCTAATACCTTAACGGTCTGGGCATCCGGCGTTTCGGCAGTCTTCTGCTCATCGCTCAGGCGCATCCAGAAGTAGTCATCAACTCGTTCATTGCCGTTGCTTTGAACAACATACGGGGTTTTTTCAGCCACAGGTGGCGTGGGTTTGCTGACACATGATGCCATGATCAGCGTTGTGGCTGCAAACAGTAATACGATTGGTTTTTTCATGAATGGTTTATTTATGGTTAATGTTTTATTTACAATTCTTTATCCCTGGCTAGACCAGTCAGCAATTGGCAGTCGGCAGTCCCAGAAGCTTTGAGACTGTAGACTGAGGGCTGTAGACTGAGGACTGGAGACTGAGGACTGGAGACTGGAGACTGGAGCATTACTTCTTATTATCTATTCCTTTCATAGAGAGCTGAATACGCTTACGGGCAAGATCAACACTGACCACCCGCACCATCAGGTGCTGTTGCAGTTTGACCACTTTTGACGGATCATCAACATAGCGGTCTGCCATCTGTGATACATGTACCAGGCCATCCTGCTTGACACCTATATCTACAAAAGCGCCAAATTTGGTAATATTCGTTACAATCCCCGGCACCACCATTCCCTCCCTCACATCTTCAAGCGAGTGTATATCTGCGAAGCTAAACTCCTGTATTGCTGAGCGCGGGTCACGACCCGGTTTTGCGAGCTCCTGTACAATATCTTTCAATGTTGGCAGGCCAGCCTCCGGAGTTACATATTTCTCTATCTGTATTGCCTTTCGCCGGTTCTCATCAGCTATAAGTTCAGCCACGGTGCAGCCGACGTCTTTTGCCATTTTCCTGACTATATGGTAGCTCTCAGGGTGCACTGCCGAGGCATCAAGCGGGTTGACGGCATTCCTTATCCTCAGGAAGCCGGCTGCCTGTTCATAAGCTTTCTCGCCCATCCGTTTAACCTTCATCAGGTCAGCGCGAGAACGGAAAGGTCCGTTCTCTGTGCGGGCATCTACAATGTTTTGCGTCCTGACACATATGTCAGCAGATGGGGGCTGGCGGTGTTCACCTCCACTCCCACCGCGTTGACGCATGACATCACTACCTCGTCAAGGCTGGTCTGCAGCCTTGTCTGGTCTACGTCATGTTGGTACTGTCCGACGCCAATCGATTTCGGATCTATCTTCACCAGTTCTGCCAGCGGGTCCATAAGACGGCGTCCTATTGAGATGGCGCCGCGGACGGTAACGTCATGATCGGGGAATTCATCACGTGCCGTTTTGGAAGCTGAATATACAGATGCCCCTGCCTCGCTCACTACATATATCTTTATTTTCAATTCAGGAGGAAGATACTGTTTCACAAGCTGTTCAGTCTCGCGACTTGCAGTTCCATTACCAATAGCTATTGCTTCGATGTTATATTTATCTATCAATGAGAGCAGTTTGCTTACGCTGCGGGCTGTTTCGTTCTGCGGAGGGTGAGGATAGATAACGTCATTATGCAGCAGGGCTCCCTGCCTGTCAAGGCATACTACCTTGCATCCGGTGCGATAGCCGGGGTCAAGTGCCAGTACGTTCTTCTCTCCCAGTGGTGGTGATAGCAGCAGCTGCCTCAGGTTATCAGCGAACACACGTATGGCTTCCTCGTCAGCCTTCTCTTTTGACAGCTTTCTGAACTCCGTCTCCATTGAAGGTGCCAGCAGCCGCTTCCAGCTGTCGGCGACGGCCTCTCTGACCTGTCTGGCAGCGTCATTACGGGCTATGATAAACAGTTTCTCAACTATCTGCATAGCGTCATCTTCCGGCGGTGAGACTGTCACTCTAAGGAACCCTTCTTCCTCGCCGCGGCGCATGGCCAGCAGTCTGTGGGAGGGACAGCGCCGCAGCGGTTCTGACCATTCATAATAGTCGCTGAACTTGCTCCCCTCCTCCTCTTTGCCTTTCACCACCTTTGATGTGATTACCGCCTCACGTTCATAAAGATGTCTTAGGGATCCGCGTAATTTCTCATCTTCACTAACCATTTCGGCAATGATGTCACGTGCACCTGCGAGGGCAGCATCAACACTCTCCACACCGTCAGCAAGGTATTTGGCTGCTTCCGTATCCGGGTCTCCCTGCTTCTGTTCGAGCAGCCACAATGCCAGTGGCTCAAGACCTTTCTCGCGGGCAACAGAGGCGCGGGTTTTTCTCTTAGGCCTGTATGGGAGATAAAGATCTTCGAGCTGTGACAGTGTCAGGGCTGCATTGATCTTATCGCGCAGTGCCGGGGTCATCTTCTCCTGCTCTTCTATTGATTTGATGATAGCCTCCCTTCTCTTCTCAAGCTCTTTGAGTCTCTCATACTCATCACGTATCTCCGCGAGCTGAACCTCATCAAGGCTTCCCGTCACCTCTTTGCGGTAACGGCTTATGAAAGGTATGGTAGCGCCGTCATCAAGCAGGCGCAGGGTGTTCTCCACCTGCCAGTCATGCAGATGCAGTTTACCTGCTATTGTCTTTATATGTTTTGCCGGATCCATACTTGCTATTCAACGTAGAGTACAAGTCCCTTAAGATATTCACTTTCAGGATGGTAGATATTCACCGGATGATCCGGAGGCTGACCGGTCTGATGCAGTATCCTTACATTTCTTCCTGTGTTTGCTGCGGCGACAAATACTGATCGCCGAAAATCGTCACGGCTCACCACCTGTGAGCATGAGAAGGTGAAGAGTATACCGCCGGGTTTGA
>CAYQNT010000010.1:0-16508 GCA_964418865.1 uncultured Rikenella sp. | reverse complement strand
TATTCGCTTTTCATCGCGGCCATATAGCTGAATGCGTCAGTGGTAAAAGATTTATGCCGGTTGTCTTCGCCAAAATTGAGCCTGACATTCTCGTCAGCCAGCGCCGTGGCTGCCGCTGAGCTGTCAACGGTATGTACCATGGCGGCGTTGGTCATGGCGTAGACAGAGAAACCTCCCGTATAGCCAAACATATTAAGCACGTTTTTGGACTCACTGTAACGGCGCAGCAGGCTCCGGTTGTCACGCTGATCAATAAAGAAACCTGTTTTCTGTCCCTTTTCCCAGTTGACTCTGAACTTAAAGCCGTTCTCACTCACTATGGCGCTGCTTTCATGGTTGCTGCCGGCGATGATACCGTTAACGGGTCCGAGTTTGGCCATGAAGGGCAGCGTACCCTCGCTCTTGTCATAGACCGAAGTCACCATGTTACCTGTTATCTCCGGCAGCAGTTCTGCAATCATCTCGCGCAGATACCAGAACCCGGCGGTATGTGTCTGCATCACGGCCATGCTTCCGTAGATGTCAACTATCAGTCCGGGCAAGCCATCACCCTCGCCGTGCACCAGTCTCCACACGTCTGTCTCACTGTTGCCTACCTGGCGGGTATTGATACGATACTGCATGGCATCAGTGAGTTTCTTCCTGAAGAAGTCACGGTCAGGCTCGCATCTGGTAAATGAAAAGATACGTACGGCTATTGAGCCCGGCGACCAGTGTCCGGTAGCCAGGTATGTGCCATCGGAGGCTAATACCTCCACGGCGTCACCCTCTTTAGGCTGATGATGAACAGGGGCGAGAGCTCCTGAGAATATCCATGGGTGGTAACGTCTTACCGACTGGTCTTTTCCTTTTTTAAGAGTTATCTGTGCAAGTGTCATTCAGTTCTGTTACTAGCGTTCTTTTCCGTTGATTTCCTGGTATATGCGTCTGCATACCCAGGCGTCTGTGGCTGCATAAAGTTGTTGTGCCTCCGTCAGGGCCGGTGCCTCCCAGTTTGACACCTGCTGTGATTTGGAGATAGAGTATCCGAGAACAATTGCTGACAGTTTTTTGAGCCCAAGCTGTTTTATTCCGTGAGCGGCAACAGCGTTCTGCAGGTCAACAAATCCATCCGGCTCAAACTGCGTCAGTAAGCGGAGTGCCTTAATATCATCATGGATGGCCACGCCGGTCTTAATGATGCCCTTATCAGCAAGAATATCAGCCAGTTCTATTGGAAGCCCTATCATGTTGAGTCTAAAGATCCATGCCCGGTTGCTGTCAGAGAGCTGGAGCAGGGAGACCTTGTATCTTCTCCCCTTCTTAAATGATGGTCTGGTCTCAGTGTCAAAGCCCAGCAGAGATGGCCTGCCTATCTCACCAATTGCATGGTTGAGCTTCTGCATATTATCGACAAGAGATATCCTTCCTTCAAACTGAAGCAGCGGCAATTTTCTCAGTTCATCGTCAGTCACACTCTCATTAAACAGTCTCGTCATCTCCCGCTTCACTATTTTCAACATTCACCTCTGCCTCTGAGTATAGCACCCCATGTATTGCCGTGAGCACGTTGAGGAGCTTCTTACCCCAGAACTCCTCAAAACTCATCAGTACCTCCCAGACGGCATCATTCATCACCTCTTCGTTACCACCTTTATAGCTGTCTACAAAGTTCTTAAGATCCTGATAGATATCTGCAAGGCTCTCGGCTATACTGCCCGTGTAGAGTCCGTCCGAGGGATCGCCAGTTAAAACAACGACCGGAAACGGATCATTGTTCCCCATTTTTGAGAGCAGGTTGTCATGCATCCTTGTCCAGTCGAACTCAGTAACCGTCTTTTCATTTGCATCTTCAAGGATCGGGTGAAGCATGGGTAACAGTGTAGATCTGAGGTAGATGAACGGAAGGAGCCGTTGCATCACTTTAAGTATTTCAATGCCATTTATATCCTTGGTTCCATCAAGGTATTTGCAGTATTCATTTGCCGAGGCAGCGAATTCCACTACCTGTCGTGAGTATATAATCTTCTCTTCTTTCTTCATCGTTATGGACTAATCTACAAAAGTATTCATTTTATCATAGTTTCCATGAGAGTCTGTGCTCATCATCATAATGCAGTTTCTCATGGTCAAGGAGCCACCTGATCACTCTTGTGCTCTTCTCCTGAGGCATCTCCATTGCCAGGGCAAGCTCCTCGGGTCTCATTGGCTTTTCAGCGGTAAGATTTTTTATCTTATCAATAATAAGGTCAAATTCATATTTACTAAGTTCCAGTTCATTTCTCTCCTGGCATGTGTCACACAAGCCGCACCGGCCATTCTCCTCACCGAAATAGCCTGTCAGGAATGCTGACCGGCAGCGTGTAGTATTCTCGGCGTACTCTGTAATGTTTACAACCCGTTCAATGTATCTCTCCCTGACCTTCAGGTATAGCTCCGGTGATATCAGCAGGTGGGTTCTGTCAAGTCTCTCTTCGGTAAATATTACAAGGGGGCTTTTTTTGCCCGGGATAAAGTGTATTACCCCCTGAGAGGTTAGTCGCAGCAGGTACTGGTAAATTGCCTCGCGAGTCATCCCTGATCTGGCGGCCATTGTCTCTTCGTTTATCGGGACAAATTCCGAAAACATGCCGCTGTAGGTGCGCAGCAAGAGTTTAATGAACCTGTCAAACTCTT
This sequence comes from uncultured Rikenella sp., assembly GCA_964418865.1. Classification (GTDB taxonomy): domain Bacteria; phylum Bacteroidota; class Bacteroidia; order Bacteroidales; family VadinHA17; genus SR-FBR-E99. Next base: position 13,853 of record CAYQNT010000010.1, on the reverse strand, counting down.
CGTTAGCTACCTGGAACTTGTACAGATCATCACGGCTCACCACAAAATTGACTCTTGAGGGGTTATTGATCTCATCAGTGAACTCAAGGTAGCCCTCCTTCTGCAGGAAGTTGAGGCTGTTGTATGTCTCGGTCACAGAGAATTTGAAGGCGGTAGCGAATTTCCATAGATCGAAATCGTGTACGCTGTTCTTTCCTGAGCCCACCGGTATCTGATAGAAGTTGCCAATGGCCTGGTAGACATCCTTGATTCTCTCCACAGGAGGGAATTTTATTTTTACTGAGTCGGCCAGTTTTCTCTTCTCATCCTGTGACCACAGGAGGACGGCAAATGCGGGTTTACCGTCGCGGCCGGCACGGCCTGACTCCTGGTAGTAAGCTTCAATCGAGTCCGGGCAATCCCAGTGAATAACAAATCTCACGTCGGCCTTATCTATGCCCATCCCAAAGGCGTTGGTAGCTACTATGACGCTTACATCACCCACCGTCCAGGCAATTTGTTTCCTGTCGCGCATCTCCTGGGGTAATCCTGCGTGATAGAAATCAGCCCTGATACCATTTGCCGCAAGCATCTCAGCCACCTGCTTTGATCTCTTCCTGCTGCTGACATAAATTATTCCGCTGCCCTGCTCCTTTTTCAGGCTTTTAAGGGTGTAGGCACTCTTATCTTCCACCTCTCTGACCATGTAGGTGATATTTGGTCTTCTGAAGCTTGCCTGCAGCACCTTTGGTGACTTCAGTTTCAGTCTTGAGATGATATCTTTCACCACCAGAGGCGTTGCTGTTGCCGTCAGGGCCAGGAACGGCACTTCATCGCCTATTATGTCACGTATCTCTGCAATATGAAGGTAAGATGGTCTGAAGTCATAGCCCCACTGTGAAATGCAATGGGCCTCATCTATTGCCACCAGGGAGAAGTTGAACCTTGGGAGCCGAGCTCTGAACAAAGTTGTACGCAGGCGTTCTGGGCTCACATACAGGAGCCGGTAGTCGCCGTAGAGACAGTTATCGAGTGATATCTCCACCTCTTCACGAGTCATGCCGCTATGGATGGCCATAGCTTTGATATTCATCGATTTGAGCCGTGCCACCTGATCTTTCATCAGTGCTATCAGCGGAGTGACCACAAGACAGAGTCCTTCGCCTGCCACCGGTGGCAGCTGGAAGGTAACGGATTTACCTCCGCCGGTAGGCAGAAGACCCACCACGTCTTTACCGGAGATCACTGAATCAATGATCTCTTCCTGCAGCGGCCTGAATGAAGTAAATCCCCAGTATCGCGCAAGGGTCTCCCTATATATGTCCGGTAACATCGTTCTTAAGGCGTATTAATACAAATTTAATAACTCATTCGTAGTTTTAACCTTTTATTGACATTTAAGATAGGCCGGTGCTTATCAATTTTTTGTAATTTTCGCCCCAAGATAAAAACCTTGCCCGATGACATTCTCTGAAGATAAACTACTTTTCGAAGGACTTACCTTTGATGATGTGCTTCTTCTTCCTGCTTATTCGGAAGTTCTGCCCCGCGATGTTGATCTGAGATCCATGTTCACCCGCAACATTATCATCAATACTCCTATTGTCTCAGCTGCCATGGACACGGTCACTGATGCCGAGCTTGCCATAGCCATAGCCCGGGAGGGGGGTATAGGAGTAATACACAAGAACATGTCTATAGGGCAGCAGACTGCCCAGGTAAGAAAGGTAAAGCGTGCTGAGAGTGTTATGATCTTTGATCCGGTGACTATTCTTGACACTGCCACCGTAGGTGATGTATTGGCCCTGATGAAGGAGTACAAGATTGGCGGCATTCCGGTAATCAGTGAAGATGGTGCCCTGACAGGTATAGTGACCAACCGTGATCTTCGTTTTGAGACCGACTTCGCACGGCATATCACCGAGATCATGACGCCGCTTAAAAGACTCATCACTCTCAGTCATCAGACTGATCTGGCTACAGCGGCTGAGATACTTCAGAAGTACAAGATTGAGAAACTGCCCATTGTTGATGAAAAGGGAAGGCTGAAGGGGCTGGTGACCTACAAGGATATTACCAGGGCAAAGGACAGACCAAATGCATGCAAGGATGAGAATGGGCGTCTCAGGGTTGCAGCTGCTGTTGGCACGGCGCCCAACACTCTCTCAAGGGTTGAGTCTCTTGTAGGAGCGGGTGTTGACGCCATAGCTATAGACACGGCTCACGGGCACACCCGCAGTGTAATTGCTATTCTCAGGGAGATAAAGAAGTTCTTCCCGGGGACAGAGATCTTAGTTGGTAATATTGGCACGGCTGATGCTGCCAGGATGCTCGTTGACGAGGGTGCAGATGCTGTAAAGGTAGGGATAGGTCCAGGCTCAATATGCACCACCAGGGTCATTGCCGGTGTTGGCGTGCCTCAGCTGTCAGCCATATATAATGTAGCCAGGGCTATTGACGGCAGCGGCGTGCCGGTGATAGCTGACGGCGGTATCCGTTATTCGGGTGATATTGTCAAGGCTATAGCTGCCGGGGCAGACAGCATCATGGCCGGCTCGCTTTTTGCCGGCGTTGAGGAGTCGCCCGGTGAGACAATTATTTACAACGGAAGAAAATTTAAGACATACCGTGGCATGGGGTCCATTGAGGCCATGCAGATGGGTTCCAAGGACAGATACTTCCAGGAGACCGAGGATGACATACACAAGCTTGTACCCGAGGGTATCACAGCGCGTGTACCATACAAGGGTACCCTTAATGAGGTGATTTATCAGTTTCTTGGCGGTCTTCGTTCAGGAATGGGTTACTGTGGTGCGCGTGATATCGCCGCTCTCAAGAGAGACAGCAGGTTTGTCAGGGTCACTAATGCCGGCATCATAGAGAGTCACCCTCATGACGTTACCGTCACGCGTGAGGCGCCCAACTACAGTCGTAAGATTAACGAATATTGATGATGATCAGGCTTCTTGCTCCTATATTGCTTATCATTGCATTCTCCTGTAACAGCGTACAGAAAGATGATGCAAGAATTGCCGTGGCCAGGGCCGGTGACAGGGTTCTTTATCTTGACCAGATACCGGCAAGGCCGGTGGTTGAGGGTATGACCAAGGCCGACAGTATCTCTGCAGTGCAGAGTTACATACGGCAGTGGGCGCGCAAGGAGCTGCTGGCTATCAGGGCCGGGGAGAACCTTACTCCCGAGTACAAGGCTGAGGTTAACAGACAGCTCAACGAGATGAGGAACAACCTGCTGATATACCAGTATCAGCAACAGATGATAATACAGAAGATGGACACCGTAGTTACCGGCAATGAGTTACAGAACTACTATGTGGGTAACCTGAGCACCTTCACCCTGACAACAAATCTGGTCAAGGCATTGTACATAAAGGTACCGGCAGGGATGCCGGAGCTTGACAAGATAAGGAAGCTTTACAGGTCACAGGAACCTGAAGATATGAGAGCATTAGAGGATCTCTGCTATCAATATGCAATCCGTTATGATGACTTCAATGATGAGTGGGTACCTTTTAACCATGTACTGCTGGAGATGCCACTTGATTCTGACAATCAGGAGCAGTGGCTGACAAGGAACAGCTCAGTGGAACTGAAGGATGACAGGTTCTTTTATTTACTCGCCATCAGGGAATACAGGCTTCGAAACAGCGTCTCCCCCTTCGAATACATTCAGGGGCAGGTCAGGACGATAATTCTTAACAATCGCAGGAACGATTTCCTGCAAAAACTTGAAGATGGAATTTACAATGAGGCTATCAGGAGCAACACTCTGAAGGTCTACTAGAAGATACTATGAGAATGAGAAGAAAAATAATATTTATCTACGCACTGATAATTCTTGCTGGGTACGGTGCTTCAGGACAGCAGATTGTTGAATCAATTGTTGCTGTTGTAGGCAATGAGGTTATCTATCTCTCTGACATAGAGGGGCAGATTGCACAGCTCAAGGCAGAGAGGGACCCCACGCCCGTTGACCAGCTACGATGCCGTGTCTTTGAGGATCAGTTGGTACAAAAGCTCTTTCTTGACCAGGCGAGGATAGACTCAACAGTGGTTTCAGCCGAATCTATTGAGTCGGATCTCAACAGCAGGCTGACGGATTACATCAGGCGTGCCGGTTCTGAGCAGGCTCTTGAGGCCTATTTCAACAAGAGCATGACTGAGATCAGGAAAGACCTGCGTGAGATGCTCACCAACCAGTATATAGTACAGCAGACACAGGGCACGATTGCCCAAAACATTACCGTCACCCCTGAGGAGATAAAAAAGTTCTACAACACTATTTCGAAAGACTCTCTCCCGCTTGTTCCCAGGAAAGTGCAGCTAAGCAACCTCGCCGTTCAGCCTCCTGACATGGAGAAGAGCAAGGCTGAGGTACGCCAGAGGCTTCTTGATCTTCGCAGCCGTATCATCAACGGTGAGAGCTTCAGCACGCTGGCAGTACTCTATTCGGAGGACCCGGGAACGGCACCCAAAGGAGGTGAGCTGGGATATATGCTCAGGGGTGAGCTTGCCAAGCCCTATGCCGAGGCAGCATGGAGTCTGAAAAAAGATGTTGTCTCCAAGATTGTTGAGACAGAGTTCGGATTTCACATTATACAACTGATTGACAGGAAGGGCGATATGGTCAACTCACGTCATATCCTCATGAGACCTAAGCTATCATCCGATCAGGCTGAGTGGGCCATACTGAAGCTTGACAGCATAGCTGCTCTGATACGCAGTGACAGTCTTACTTTTGCCCGGGCTGCCATGTGGTTTTCATCAGATAAAGCCACCAGAGCCAACGGAGGGAAGATGGTTAATGAGAACCCTGTTGAGCGCGTCACCTGGCTTACCCTTGATGAGCTACCCCGTGAGATCAATCTTGTAGTACGAAACATGAAGCTGGGAGAGATCTCAGAGCCCTTCCGCACTACTGACTCCAAGGGTAACAGTGTCTACTGCATTATAAAGCTTGACGCAGAGATTGCAGCTCACAGGGTGGACATGAAGGACGATTACGACTACCTCTCCGACGCTGCACTGCGGGATAAGCAAGGCAAAACATACGAGAAATGGATCGCTGAGAAGATAAAGAAGACATACATCCGCATCAGTGATGAGTTCCGTAGCTGCACGTTCCACTATCCCGGATGGTTCGAATAGGCAATATAGCAATTACGCATTTTTTCTCTATCACTGCAGCATACGTGCTATTGCCGTGGCTCTTTCTGTTGATGCCCTGTGATGTTGCCGCGCAGGAGGCCCCCGGGCGTCGCCGTGTAGAGATAATTCATTCCGATGCCATGAAATTTGAACGCGTCAACGGCCGGTCACGCAACAGGCTTAACGGTAACGTGAATCTGAAGCACAATGATCTTTACATGAAGTGCGACAGTGCATGGTATTATGATGACACAAACCAGGTGTATGCCTATGACAACATACATATATGGCAGGGTGACACTATACATATATGGGGGAAGTATCTCACTTATAACGGTGACAGTGGCAAAGCCATTATTACTGACAGCGTGGTTCTTGCCGACAAGGAAATGAAGCTCTTCACGGATAAGATCTACTATGATACCAACACTCAGATTGCCATGTATGATGTTGGTGGCCGTATACTCAGTGGTGATAATACCCTGACAAGTATCATAGGCATCTACTATTCCAACCTCAAGATGATGCACTTTCGCGACAGCGTCAAGATAGTCAATGCTGATTATGTAATGAATGCAGACACTATGCGCTATGATACCAAGGAGGAGATAGCATGGTTTGACGGGCCCACAGAGGCAATAGGTGACAGTATCTATCTTTATTGTGAGAGCGGCTGGAGTGATACGCGCAATGATGTCTCGCAGCTTATGAAGAATGCAGTGCTTGACAACCGTAAGCAGCACATAACCGGTGACACTCTATGGTATAATGAGAGAACCGGTCAGGGAGAGGGCTTTGGCCACGTGACCATCACTGACACTACTGATAATATCACCGGAGGCGGTGACTATGCCTGGTACGTCAAGCGTCCCGAGCGTTTTCTCTTTTCCGGCTCACCGTGGTTCACCATCTACTCAGAGGATGATACTATGACCCTCAGGGCTGACACTCTCAGGGCCATTCCCATGATTGACACAGCAGGTATCAGTCACAGGATGCTCAAGGCGTATTACAGTTGCACCATGTTCAGCAGGGAGATGCAGGGCCGTTGTGATTCGCTCTCCTACTCCTTCCTCGACTCAGTGATAAGGATGTATGACGACCCCATAGTATGGTCACGCGAGAACCAGATGACCGCTGACTCCATTGCGCTTTACACTGTAAACAGCAAGGCTGATCATATGGAGCTGTACAACAAGGCCTTTGTAGTAAGCTCGGTAGATACGGCCCGTTTTGACCAGATAAGCGGAAAGAACTTATCCGGTTATTTTACTGACAACAAGCTGGCTAGGATAAAGGTGATCGGTAACGGAGAGGCAATATATTATGTGGTTGATGACAATGAGCTTGTTGGGGTAAACCGGGCGCGCAGCGCCACCATAGAGATATTTATTGAAGAGGGGAAGATAGCTGAGATATACCAGAACCAGAGTCCTGACGGGGCTATGTATCCACCGCTCTACAAACCTGACAGCGAGATGCGGCTTGATGGGTTCAGATGGCATCCGGAGCTGAGGCCCGAAAGAAGGATTGAAGGCAGGCCCGTTCTTACAGAACCGGCATTTCAGCGGCCTGCTATTGATGTTACTGCTAGTATTCGTCTTCGTTAAAGAAGAAATCGTCTTTTGATGGATAATCAGGCCAGATATCCTCTATACTTTCATAAATATCTCCCTCATCTTCAATTTCTTGCAGGTTCTCTATGACTTCCATAGGAGCACCTGAGCGGATAGCAAAGTCAATGAGCTCGTCTTTTGTAGCGGGCCATGGTGCATCCTCAAGTTTTGAAGCTAATTCAAGTGTCCAATACATTATTGAGAAAGTTAAAAAAATACCATTCTTAGAGTCCGCAAATATAAAGTTATTTAGAATAAAAAAAAGGGTGGGTGGTCTTTTATCCAGATTATTTCGGATTTTTAATAGGCTGCCATTTAACTTCTTCTGTATCTGACTCATAAGTCAGGCATCTGGTCAGCACAAAAAGGTAATCAGAGAGACGATTTAGGTATTTGATAACCCGGGGGTCAACTTTCTCTGCATCATTTAGGCGCAAGAGGGCTCTTTCGGCACGGCGACAGACGCATCGTGCGATGTTGGATGAGGCGGCTGCCGGATGACCACCGGGAAGCACAAAAGAGTCAAGTTTCGGAAGATTCTCTTCCATGATGTCAATTGACCTCTCCAGTTCTGATGTATCGTTGACAGATATTCCTTCCGGTACGACTGCCGTGGGGTGGGTGGCGATAATGGTACAGCATGACATCAGCTCCGACTGTATAGTTATCAGCTCATCTGCTGATACACATGACTGATCTATTGACCTGAGCATACCTATCCAGGCTATGAGCTCATCAACAGTGCCATATGCTTCTATGCGCGGGTGGTGCTTAGGAAGTCTGACCCCACCGATGACAGATGTCTCGCCCTTGTCGCCCGTTTTTGTATAGATCTTCATCACTGGGGGTATATTGGAAATCTTTTATCTTCCATGACGGAAGTCTGCCCATTGTTGCCGGCGTTGTTACAGCTCCTCAAAACCGGGTTGAAGAGGATTATTTCTTTCTTACTTCTATCCGATTCTCATTGATATAATCGGTTGACACTTCGCCGTCCATCAGTTTGATAATACGATGGGCATGACGTGCAATATCCTCTTCGTGGGTCACAACTATGACCGTGTTTCCATCTTCATGTATCTTGTCAAGCAGACCCATGATGTCATAGGAAGTTTTGCTGTCAAGGTTACCGGTGGGCTCATCGGCAAGTATTATTGAGGGATTATTGACCAGGGCCCTGGCTATGGCCACTCTCTGACGCTGTCCACCTGAAAGCTCGTTAGGCTTATGGGTCATCCTGTCTCCCAGTCCAACCAGGTTAAGTGTCTGTTTCGCATGGTCCTCTCTTTCGTGGCGTGGTATGCCGGCATATATCAGAGGGAGAGTTACATTCTCAAGGGCGGTATATCTTGGCAGGAGGTTAAAGGTCTGGAAAACAAAGCCTATTTCCTTATTACGGATCTCTGCCAGCCTGTCGTCTTCCATCTTGCTGACATCAGTTCCGTTGAGGATATACATTCCTTTTGTAGGGGTATCAAGGCAGCCGAGGATATTCATAAGTGTTGACTTACCTGATCCTGAGGGTCCCATGATGGCAACATACTCGTTTCTTTTAATATCGAGTGATACTGACCGCAGTGCTCTTACGATAACTGATCCTACCTGGTAGTTTTTAACGATTTCTGTAATCTCTATGACCTTGTCCATGCTATTTTATTAAAGTCCCGAAATTAGTTCAAAATACTCTAAGATATGTTATTGTGCTGTTATTTTTTGTTAATATCTGACTCGATAATACCCCGGAGTGAGGTTTCGGAGGCGAAACAGCATGCCGAGGCGAAAAGTACCGAGGGCTGCCGAAGCTGTTTCTTTTCCTGTCAGAGATTGCCATGCGGTGAACATATTCCTGTTCATATATATGTCATCAGCCACGATGATCATCTCCTCTCCCATCATCATGATCTCCCGGACATATTTTTTCAGTGCCTCACCGCGGTGATTGCCGTCAATATAAGCCAGGGAGACTGTTGTGCCTTCGGTTCTCATTTTTTTGAGAGCATCACTGAACTCCATGTTAAGCACTTCTGCATTGTGAGCTTTATGTTTTCGGAGGTTTGCGCGGGCTATCTCAGCCAGTGCCGGGCATCCCTCCACCGTCACCACCCTTCTGTCTGGTGTTGCCAATGCCATTGCCAGTGTGCTTATCCCGAGGGAGGTACCCAGCTCCAGAATTATACAGTCGGCAGTCTTCAGTCTACAGTCAGCAGTCTTCAGTCTACAGTCGGCAGTCTTCAGTCTACAGTCAGCAGTCTTCAGTCTACAGTCAGCAGTCAGCAGTCGGCAGTCTTCAGTCTTCAGTCCACAGTCAGCAGTCAGCAGTCTACCGTCAGCAGTCTTCAGTCTACAGTCAGCAGTCAGCAGTCGGCAGTCGGCAGTCGGCAGTCGGCAGTCAGCAGTCTTCAGTTCCGGGCCCCATGCTCCTCGCCCCATGCTCCCTGCTCCGTGCTCAGTCCAGACTGCTATTCTCGCCAGCAGCGCCGCCTCTTTTTTAGGCAGTGCAGCAGCGGCAGCAATATCTGATATCCTCCTCTCACCCCCACTGAACCTTTTCGACCCCGCGCCAAGGTCAGTGACACTTATTATGCGCCTGTCAGCGAGCATCTCCTTACGAAGGCTTTCTACCTCCTTCATCGGGCTATTGTCGCATCTGCCACCAATCACCCTGGTGATAAAATCAAACATATATGGGCTATGCACCCCATGACCTGCTGTGCTGCGGGCAGCAAACAGATGCCTAATAAAAAGAGAAGCTCTGTAACGGTTCATTTCTTCCGGCCGGTCATTTGAAAGCCGCCCAAATTTAACTATTTTCGGTGAGTATCTTTTTTACAATGGCAGATGTCGGAACTACTTGACAGTGAGATAAAATTTCTTCCGGGAGTAGGCCCAAAGAGGGCTGAGCTGCTTGAAGCAGAGGCAGGCATCCTTACGTTCAGAGATCTCATCTACTATTTCCCGTACAAGTATGTTGACAAGACACGTTTCTACAAGGTGAAAGAGCTTGACACTGACATGCAGTATGTACAGATCAAGGGAAAGATACGCCGTTTCACCACCGAGGGTGGCGGTGCGGGGCGCCGGCTTACCGCCGACTTCTATGATGAGACCGGCATGGTCAGGCTTGTCTGGTTCAAAGGTCAAAAGTGGATTCTCAATGCATATAAGGTTGATAAAGAGTATATTGTCTTTGGCAGACCAACGCTTTTCAGTGGCACCTTTAACCTTGTTCATCCGGAGGTTGAAGAGGTAGAGAAGAGGGCTGCGAGGGTCTCTTCATCACTTGAGGCGCAATACAGTACTACTGAGAAGATGAAGGATCGTTTTCTTCACTCAAAAGCAATTGCCAAACTGATGGCCACCGCATTCTCTATGTCATCACTGCGGATTCCTGAGACGCTGCCCACCTCAGTCTTCGGTCCGATGAAACTCATGAGTCTCTCCGACGCGCTTTTCCGCATTCACTTCCCGGATTCAAACAGTGACATTGAGAATGCCCGTTTCAGGCTGAAGTTTGAGGAGCTCTTTTACCTCCAGCTCCATCTGCTGCGGTATAAGGTCACGAGGACAAAAAAGACGCACGGATTTCTCTTTTCGGTGGTTGGTGACAGGCTTAATTCGTTCTACGCCAACAACCTGCCTTTTACTCTCACCGGGGCCCAGAAGAGAGTCATCCGTGAGATCAGGGCTGATCTTGGCAGCGGACATCAGATGAACAGATTATTGCAGGGTGATGTGGGCAGCGGCAAGACCATGGTGGCCCTGATGAGTATGCTCATAGGTGCTGACAATGGTTACCAGAGCTGTCTGATGGCACCAACGGAAGTGCTTTCCATACAACACTTTAACTCTATCGGCCGGTTTATTGAAGGTATTGACGTCAGGGTGGCTCTTCTGACAGGCTCAACCAGGCGCAGTGAGCGGACGCGTCTGGAGCAAGGATTACTTGACGGCACTATAGACATACTGATTGGTACGCATGCTTTGATTGAGGAGAATGTGAGGTATAAGAATCTCGGCCTGGTGATCATTGATGAGCAGCACCGTTTCGGTGTAGCGCAGAGGGCGAAACTATGGCAGAAGAACGACTGTCCGCCTCATGTGCTGGTTATGACAGCTACGCCTATCCCCCGTACACTGGCCATGACTCTGTATGGAGACCTGGATGTCTCGGTCATCGATGAGTTGCCGCCAGGGCGAAAACCCATCAAGACTATGGTCTTCACCGATGCTGAGCGTGAGAAGGTGTTCGGCTTTATGAGAAGGCAGATTGATGACGGGAGACAGATCTACGTTGTTTATCCACTCATCAGTGAATCGGAAACGCTTGACTACAAAGATCTTGAAGATGGCCTTGAGAGCATGGCCCGGGCCTTTCCGCCTCCGCAATATTGCATCAGCGTTGTTCACGGTCGAATGAAGGCGCGTGACAAGGAGATATCCATGAATCAGTTCCGCCGGGGACAGGCACAGATCATGGTTGCCACAACGGTGATAGAAGTAGGTCTGGATATCCCCAATGCCAGTGTGATGGTCATTGAGAGCGCTGAGCGGTTCGGGCTGTCACAGCTGCACCAGTTGCGCGGCCGTGTGGGACGTGGTGCAGACCAGTCTTACTGCATACTGATGACCTCTCACAAGCTCTCGGCAGACGCTACGGAGCGCATTAACACCATGATAGCCACCAATGACGGGTTTGAGATAGCTGAGGCTGATCTGCGCATGCGCGGCCCCGGTGACCTTGAAGGGACGCAGCAAAGCGGCATAGCGTTTGATCTTAAGATAGCCGATCTCAGCAAAGACGGACAGATACTCAATCTGGCCCGTTCACGTGCCGAAGAGATTTTGGCTGATGACCCGGAGCTCACTCTCTCAGGGAACCAGGTACTCAAGGTCAATCTCAGGAAGCTCTTTGGCAAGAAGTACACCTGGAGCGAGATCAGTTAGGGTGTTGCCAGCTCTCTTTCAATGCGAACCTGTAATTGCTGGGCCTTCAGATGAGACACAGCAACAGACCTCAAAATATTCATTCATTATGCCATTAATCATATCCGGCAAAATAATGACGGTTGTTCTATAATAAGTCCGATGAATTCCTTAAAATTGCCTTTCAAAACTGGTTTGATGTCGAGGGGAGAGATAATCACACATGAAGGGATGGTGTTGAAGGCGCCGGGAGACGGCACCGCTGAGGTTGAGATATTCGTAGCTGAGGCCTGTGGCGGCTGTCATGCTAAAGCAGTTTGCTCCGCCGGTAAATCTGACAGCAGGATCATAAACGTGAAGTGCGATATCCTTCTCACTCCTGGTGACCGTGTGACTCTTATCTTACAGCAGTCGCAGGGATTTCGTGCACTGGCAATAGGCTATATCATACCATTCATGGTGCTTATTACGGCATTTGTTATTACTACCGTTACAGGAGCCGGCGAACTGGCTTCGGCGCTGTTATCGTTTGCGGCTGTTGGCATATATTACTTTGCCGTCTGGCTGTTAAGAAAAAAGATTGGAGAGAAATTTGAGTTCAAAATAAAGGTCTGACAGATGAGTTCCATTGTTTTATTTACAATTGCGATGCTCGGTATTTTGGGGCTGCTTGCCGCGGTGATACTTTATTTCGTGGCGCAGAAGTTCAAGGTGACTGAAGATCCGCGCATTGACCTGGTTACTGAGGCTCTTCCCGGAGCCAACTGCGGGGGGTGTGGTTACACCGGCTGCCGCGCCTTTGCAGAGGCTCTTGTGAAATCAACATCTTTTGAGGGGCTAAACTGTCCTGTTGGTGGGGCTGACACCATGAGCAAGGTGGCGGTGATTCTTGACCGTCAGCCTGTAGCCGTGGAGCCTAAGGTAGCAGTAGTGCGATGCAACGGCACGCCTGATAACGCTGTCCGCACCTCCTATTATGACGGAGCAGTAAGCTGCCGGGTAGCGCATGCATTATATGGTGGCACCACGGGATGTCAATATAGTTGCCTGGGGTGTGGCGACTGTGTTGCATCGTGTAAGTTCGATGCAATGTATATGGATCCGGTGACAGAGCTGCCCGTTATCATAGATGACAAGTGCGTGGCCTGTAATGCATGTGTGAAGGCTTGTCCGCGTAATATCATCGAGCTCCGCAAGCGCAACAAGAAAGACCGCAAGATCTATGTCTCATGTGTTAACAAGGATAAGGGAGGACCAGCACACAAGGCATGCAAGGTATCATGCATCGGATGCGGCAAGTGTGTCAAGGTGTGCCCCTTTGATGCTATCACCCTTGAGAATAACCTGGCCTTCATTGACTCCAACAAGTGTAAGCTGTGCCGCAAATGTATGCCGGTATGCCCCACAGGGTCTATTCTGGAGATAGGCTTCCCGGTGAGGGAGGAGAAACCGGCTGAGCCGGCTGAAGCAGTAACAACCTGACATTTAGTAAACCGATAAACATCGATAAACGTGTTCAAGACATTCCCGAAAGGCGGTATCCACCCGCCGGAGAATAAGCTTACGGCTGACAAGCCGATTGTTGACCTGCCATTACCTCCGCAGGTGACGGTGCCTGTCTCACAGCATATAGGAGCGCCAGCTGTGCCGATTGTGGAAAAGGGCACTGAGGTGAAAGCCGGGCAGGTAATTGCGGAGGCAAAAGGATTTGTTTCGACCAATATTCACTCACCCGTCTCGGGCAAGGTCAGTAAGATTGACACTGTAGTTGACACCACCGGGTACAAGCAGACGGCCATACTGATTGATGTTGAAGGTGACAACTGGGTTGAGACCATTGACCGCAGCACAGCACTGGTTAGGCAGATATCCATGACGCGCGAACAGATAATTGAGCGATGCCGGGAGTGCGGTCTGGTAGGGCTTGGCGGTGCAACCTTCCCGACGCATATCAAGATGACTATCCCCTCAGGAAAAAAATGCGACATGGTCATCATCAACGGGGTGGAGTGTGAACCATATCTCACCTCTGACCACAGGCTGATGCTTGAGAAGGGAGCCGAGGTGATTACCGGCGCCGCAATCATAATGAAGGCCCTCGGCGTTGAAAAGGCGGTAATAGGCATTGAGGCAAACAAGCCTGACGCAATCAGCCATCTCACGGAGGTA
>CAYQNT010000009.1:4797-39989 GCA_964418865.1 uncultured Rikenella sp. | reverse complement strand
AACCGGTATGGGAAGACGGTTCGCTGGGAATAACCGAAGAATCGGTATTCACGTTCGACGGTACCCTGCCGGAAATACTCCGTGACAAGAACGACCGCCACTGGTTTATAGAGGAGTTCATTGACGGACGCGAGTTCAATGTCAGCGTCAAGGCATCGCCAGAAGGGCCTGAGATGCTCCCGCCGGCAGAGATGGAGTTCAACAATTACCCTGATGACCTGCCCCGTATTGTAAGCTATAAGGCAAAGTGGGTGGAAAACACATTCCAGTATGATAACAGCAGACGGTCATTTCCAGATAATCTGAGCGAAAGGCTAATGAAAAATATCAGGGAAGCAGCCCTTGCATGCTGGCAGGTATTTAACCTTAAAGGATATGCCCGGGTTGACATACGTGTTGACGACCAAGAGAATGTATATGTGCTTGAAGTGAACTCCAATCCATGCATCTCTCCCGACAGTGGTTTCATCTCCGCGGCAGTACATGCCGGTTACACCCACACGGAAGTGATCAGGGATATCATTCACGACCTCAATAAATAGAAAAACTATGCCTGAAATCTTATTTGATATCACTCCCGGAGACAGACCTGTTCTGGAGCATATACTTGCCTCATCAGGCTACTTCTATGATTTTGAGATAGAAGTTGCGCTCTCACTGGCTGACTGGACCCTGGCACACGGACAGGAGAAGAGCGGTTATTTCTGGATCAGGCTGATTGAAGAGGGAGAGGTAATAGGGTTTGCCAATTTTGGTCCCAACCCATCTTCAGTGCACTCATGGGACCTCTACTGGATGGCCATACAGGAGGAGTACAGGAACAGACACTACGGCGCAGTACTTCTCAGGGAGGCTGAAGGTCGGATCAGATCACTGGGATGCAAGGTATTATGGATTGAGACCTCAGGAAGGCCGCTCTATGAGCCTACGAGACACTTCTACCTGAAGAATAACTATGAGCTGGAAGCTACCATGCGCGATTTCTACGGTCCCGAAGACGATAAGCTGGTGTACCGGAAAGTATTGTAAGATCCTCCTTATAAGCTGGCAAGCACTTCACATGCCCTCTTTATTTCAGACTCGCTATTGTCAAGATGGGTGACCATCCTGATGCTTCTGTCGCCTACTTTCAATGCCAGTATGCAGTGACCTTTTATTTTCTCAAGGAATTCTGAAGATTTAATTTCGGGAACAAGGGTGAATATGATGATATTCGTTCCTCCGTAACTGACTTCTTCTGTCAGGCTGCAAGCCTTAAGAGCCTCTGCTATCAGTGCTGCATTACTGTGATCTTCAACCAGACGCGTCACGTTGTTCTTCAGCGCGTAAAGTCCTGCAGCAGCAATATAGCCTGCCTGCCTCATTGCACCGCCGAGGATCTTCCTTACCCGAGCCCCCTGTCTGATTATTTCTTTGTTACCGATCAGCATTGAGCCGACGGGAGCCCCGAGGCCCTTTGAGAGGCATATTGAGATCGAGTCGAAAAGCGCACCATAATCAGCAGGTTTCATGCCATCAACAGTCATAGCGTTGAAGAGTCTGGCTCCGTCAAGGTGATAATCCAGGTTATTCTGGTCGCACACCTCCCTGATTCTTTTCAGCTCCTGAAAATCCCAGCATGTTCCTGCTCCCCTGTTGACCGTGTTTTCAATTGCAACCAGTCTTGTAAAAGCCTTGTGGGGGTCGTCGGGATTGTTAATATTCATCTTAACGTCCTCAGCAGTAAAGGTGCCATTGTCTGAGTCAATAAGAGCCACTGACGCCCCGGAATTGAATGCAATGCCACCTCCTTCAAACTGGTAGACATGAGCCATATGGCTGCATATAACCTCATCACTGGGCTTTGTATGAGCCTTTATGGCAATCTGGTTGGCCATAGTGCCTGAAGCACAGTATAGGGCGCCCTCCATACCGAACATGTCGGCTGCCATCTCCTCAAGCTCATTGACCATCGGGTCTTCACCAAAAACCATGTCACCAACGCTTGCCTTCATCATGAAATCAAGCATCCCGGGGGTGGGTCTCGTGACTGTGTCACTTCTCAAATCAATCATGTCTGTATAAATAAATTAATATTAACCCCGTAGCTTTCTCAAGCTTCTTACTCCGCATAAAACTGCGGGGAACCGCCTCGCGACAGGCGGAGAGCTCGGTGAGGCAAATTTATCAAAGTGATTAAATTAACGATTCTAATATAATAGAATTTTTATCCTGCCTGAAGTACTTCCGTAAGCTAGCCCAAAATTGAATATATTTAACCTGAGAAACCCATAAATCTTTCACACAAATAAAATGAATTATTTTTCAGCCCTATGGAAGTAAAGATCGAGGCAGGATGGAAAGAGAAGCTCAGGGATGAGTTTGAAAAGGACTATTTCACGGCCCTGACGCAGTTTGTGCGTGATGAGTATCAGACCAGACAGGTCTTCCCTCCGGCGAAGCTGATCTTCAATGCCTTTGATCTCTGTCCGTTCGAGAAGGTCAAGGTGGTCATCATTGGTCAGGATCCATATCACAATCACGGGCAGGCGCACGGACTTTGTTTTTCAGTCGCTGACGGCACTCAATTCCCTCCAAGCCTGGTGAACATATTCAAGGAGCTGAACCGTGACCTCGGGATACCCATTCCGCAATCAGGCAACCTTGAGCGCTGGGCAGGACAGGGAGTATTGCTTCTCAATGCTATACTGACTGTCAGGGCACACGAGGCTCTCTCTCATCAGAATAAGGGCTGGGAAAAGTTTACCGATGCAGCCATCAGCGCCCTGAACCGTTATGGAGAAAAGATAGTATTCATGTTATGGGGTAACTATGCCCAGAACAAAGGTGCATCGATAGATCCATCAAGGCATCTCATTCTCAAGACAGTGCATCCCTCTCCCCTCTCCGCTTCACGCGGTTTCTTCGGGTGCTCTCATTTTAGCCAATGTAATAACTGGCTTACTGCCAAGGGTATAGCTCCAGTGGTGTGGTGATCAGGCCTCCAGACCACGCCGTATGACGGACTCAAGCAGGGCACGCCTCTCAAATCCTATAGAGAGCCTTATCATCCCCGGTTCAGGATACTTTGCACCCCATACTGCCTCCACAGGCATCAGTATTGTGTGAAAATCGCCCAGTGAAGGTATGAGTCTTATCTCAGGACTGACGGCTGCAATAAAACGGTCGCGTCTCTTTCTCTTCTCCTCCGCGGTACTGCCTTTCAGGTCGAAGGTGATCATTGCCCCATAACCCTTTCCACCGGTAAGGTCCCTGGCCGCAGCATAGGTCTCATGGGTCTCAAGACCCGGGAAGAGTACCTTGTCTGTCTTGCCTGACGACTCTAACAAGGAGGCTATTGCCGAGGCATTTTCACACTGCTGCGCAAACCGTACCTCAAATGATGCCATCTGTGTCTGCAACCGGTAGGCATCATCAGGTGAAAGCATGTGTCCTACAAATTTCCGATATTCTATAGCGCTCTGCATCAGCGCCTTGTCATTACCGCAGATAACACCTGCCGTCAGGTTACCGTGACCAGAGAGATACTTGGTGGCGCTGTGTATGACCAGGTCAGCACCGTCATCAAGTGGCTTCCAGAGATAGGGTGTGGCAAAGGTATTATCCACAATGACCCTGGCACCCTGTTTCTTCGCCATGGCAATTATCCTTCGCCCCTCAGCCACAATGAGAAGCGGATTGGAGACAGTCTCAAAAAAGAGGATGTCAGGACGTAAATCTTCAATCACCTTTTCAAGCTGCCCGTAATCATATCTCCCGTTAACCGGCCTGAAGAAGCTCACCTCAATCCCCCGGCGCTTCTCAATGACGCTGCTTAAATATGAGATGGTGCCTCCGTAAATCTCGGAGAAGAAGAGCCAGTTAGTGCGCTTGCCGGCCTCCTGAAAGATGGAGAGCGCTATATCTATAGCAGCCATACCTGACTGCGCCAACAGCGCCCATTCAGATCCCTCAACGGCCATCACCGCCTCCTCTGCCGCCGCTACGGTAGGATTACGATATCTTGAATAGATGTAGAGATCAGGCTCACGCTCATGTTGTATCTCTGCCTCAAAGGCTCCGGAAGTGGTCTCTGCAGAAGGCAGCTCAAAACCGGCATCCCGGTAGATCGGCATCCTGATGCTGTTTATCTCTCTCTTTTTCATTCTACTAACTTTTTATTAATTGTCAATATATCAAGCATTTATTTGGAATTGGCTTGGGTGTTGCATTTGTAAATATAATTTATCCTGAGAATTTCATGATTTTTCCCTCTATGGAGAAGAGCCACCATGTCACGTAAATTATTTTAATACCTATCTGCTTTTATCAGAGTGATGTGTTTCGTATTCTTTATTGAAATGTTCCCTGATAGTTGTTTTGATACTTACTGGGGTGAAATCATAATAAAACAGAATCCTGTCAGCTACCAGTCCTGCCATAAACAGTATAAGTGCTGCGGTATTGGTGACGTCATTGTCAGAGTAGATGAGCATGAATACCAACGGTAGAGCCAGGGCTCTGAAGTAATACAATATGCGGTTTGCTCTGCCCTTTTCTGCTGTACGATAGCGTATTACCACTGAGATGGCGGCCAGCATTGAAAATATCAGAAAAGCAGTGTCCGGTTTCAAAAACCATGTTACGGCACAGAGAGAGGTAAAGAATGCCTGGCCGCTGTGTAATCTGAGTATGGTCGCCTTGTCTGCTTTAAAGTAGACGAGATCTATTGCGACCAGCGTCATGAGGGCAATTATCCCCGTTATAACCGGAGGGATGAGCCCGGGAGTGATCCAGTGCAGCAGTGCAAGGATTGCGAGCATTGCCACTGCAACAATCTCGCGGCTCAAAGGCGATGAAATGACATTGATTACAGCTCTCCATCCCCTGCGGGGTAATCCCAGGTGAAATATGGAGAATGTCATCGCTGCTGCCATGAAGAAGAAAGGCAACATGCGGATGGCACTACCGGCACCGGTCAGGGCATAGAGTATAAGCATTGTGCAGGCAGAGATCACCAGCAAAGAGAAGGCAATGAGACTCCACTCTTTTAAAGCCTTGTCAGGGCCGATTGAAGCCTTGTCGGGGGCGATTATAACCCTATTAGGGCCGATATTACCACTGTCAGCAGGAATCAAACTATTGTCAGGAGCGGTTAAACCCTTATCAGCAGCTACTACATTATTATTAGCAGCAGTGTCCGTAAAAGAGTCTTCAGCCTCCTCTGCTTCCCAGAGGGGGTCAGCAGGATAAATCAAAGGCATATTGGGAGAGTCAGCTCCTTTGATGATCAATGACGGTCTGATACCTGGGTCAGGGAACCAGGCTACGCCGACAGGCTCAAAGCTCTCCTGCTCGGTAATCTTAAGTGCCCCTGTGGGGCATGCTGTGACGCAGGCAGGCTCAACACCCTGAGCTGCCCTGTCTGAACACAGGTGACATTTTTCAATATATCCGAGTGTCTGGTTGATTGAGGGGGCATCGTACGGACACAGCCAGGTACAGTAACCGCAGCCCATGCATAGGTCGGCGTGATGGATCACCACACCTGACGACTCAATGGTATAGGCTTTGGCAGGGCACCCTTCAGCACAGGCAGGTTTCTCACAATGGTTGCATGCCATTGAGAGGTTTGTTACTCTAAACAAGGGCAGTGGATGGTCGTTCCATGTAAATATGCTTCTGGTGCCAGGCTGAAACCCGTTCTCCAGTGTGCAGGCTGCATTACAGGCCTGGCAGTTAACGCACAGTGCGGTATCAAAGATGAATCCTCTTCTCATACCGGCATTTTTTCAATGTTAACCCTGGCGTTATGGAATGCGGCACCGTGCCCCATGTCGGTCTCTGCCGGTGCGATGAGCCTGTTCACCCCTCCGCCTTCGGAAAACCATATACCGTTGGGGAAGACCACGCTCCCACTGCGGACACGCGCTGTCACCCTGGCCTTGCCTGTGACCTCGCCGTGTGAATTGAACACCCTGATAGTGTCGCCGCTCTTTATGCCCAGCCTGCGGGCGTCGGCAACGGAGATCTCCCAGGCAGGTTCATCAACCACACTGCGTATCGCCTCCAGATTACCGAACTGCGAGTGAATGCGCGAAGCGATATTTGGTGTCATCAGCCTGAATGGAAGATCTGGTTCACCAAAGTCGTCAGGCGGATCATACGACGGCAGCGGGTTGACGTTCCATAGCTTCACCGCGGTGTCAGACCATAATTCAATCTTCCCTGAAGGAGTGCTGAACTTCCCATCAGCATATGCCGGATTTTCATTCTGTTCAGGAATGACAGGCCTTTCCATCAGCTCCTCCCTGGAGAACCCCGGTGTATGGCTGATGCGTTCAGCGAGCCAGCTGTCATACTCTGCAGGCGACGGAAGGTCGTGGCCATCTTTCAGTACAAACCCCATCTTCACCGCCAGGCGCCGGTAGATCTCGCTTTCAGGAATAACCTCCCCGGGGAGATCAGTGACGGCAGGTTTGTATTGCACATACGGATTCCAATATGAACCTACTATGTCAGCCTGTTCAAATATGCCCTTTGCCGGCAAAATAATGTCAGCCATTGCCGCTGTGTCTGTCATAAACTGCTCTACAACAATCTTAAAGGGAACTGACCTCAGGGCACGTTCTACCTCACCGCTCCCCGGCAGCTGGGTAAGCGGATTGCCCCTCTCTATCCATGCCACCTCAATATGTGGCTCCTCAAGGGCAAAAAAGTCAGGCCCGAATCTGGCCATCGATAACACTCGTCTGAAAGGCCTGTCAGCTTCAGGGTCAGGATAATAGCTGAGTGGCTCCTTTACCTCATCAAATATATAGCTCTGAAGATTGGCGAAGTTAAATCCGCATCCCGGACGGCCTATCATGCCGGTAATTACAGGTATTGCAAGAATTGCACGTATTGTCTGTCCGCCATTGGTATACCGCTGAAGACCGTAGCCGGCAATAACAGAGAGCTTCTTGCTCTCCCCTGCCATCAGAGCAAGTTCTTCAATAACACTTGCAGGTATACCTGTGATATTCTGAGCAATGGCAGGTGTTATATCAAGGGACTTTTTAAACTCATCAAAGCCCAATACATGCTTACTGATGAACTCTTTGTTTTCCAAATCCCTGTCAATGATGACCTTTGCTATGGCAAGCGCCAAAACAGCATCAGTACCCGGCAGGGGTCTGATCAGGATGTCAGCCTTATCGGCCGTGGGTGTACGGCGGGGATCAATCACCACTACTTTAGCGCCATTTTTGCGGGCGCGGTCTCCGTTCTGCCGCGCCTTCTCAATGTGTATCATCTCCTGCACGTTGGTCTCTGCTGAGTTTTTTCCCCAAAGTATTATGAGATCAGCGTTGGCCAGGTCCCATGGCACATTATGCTTCACCTCCCCCAGGGTAAGCCTTACAGCTTCGAGTCCGGCCGGCCAGCAGAGATTGCCGAAGGTTGTGGTGGCACCACCGAAGAGCTTCCAGAAGTTGCCCGCAATTTCATTGCTCAGGCCGGAGTTGCCGCTGCCCTTGTAAAACAATACTGAATGAGGTCCATGCTTATCTCTGGCTGACTGCAACTTAGCAGATATTATATCAAGTGCCTTTTCAGTCTTGATCCGGCTGAATGATCCGTCGGCCTGTCTCTGGAGCGGATAGATAATACGTGAATCGGAGTACTCCCTCTCAAGGTAGGCAAGTCCCTTGATGCAAGGTCCTTCAGGAGTTGCCAGGTTACCCTCATACGGCAGAATGCGTACTACCTTCCCTCCCTCGGTGAATACCCTGAATGTACATGTGCTGTAACAGTTTCGGGGGCAGACGGTAATGAACTCCTTCATCATAAAAGGTTTGTGCAATTTCAGAGTGCACTTTCCGGGACAACTTTAATCTCAAGTATCCTGCCGGTATCATTCTTGATAGAAACTTTGTAAGAAAGTTTCATCTGCCCCATGTATTGCATGTAGGTATAATCCTGTTTCGGGGTAGAATATTCTGTACTTCCGATTTCAAGGGAGATATCTGCTTTCGGATATGCCTTGTCATATCTGTGGTAAGAGGAGTATTCTCTTGGCTTAATGGTACCGAAGTTAAACTCGCCACCAGATGTGCTAACGGTAACATTACTGAACACCTGCTCGGTATCATTATAAATCCGCACATCTGTAGGTCCTTCAGGCTCAATTTTTGTTTTTTTGCATGCTGTGAGTGATATGATAACAGCAAGTACTAGGATGAATCTTTTCATAGGCTGGCAAAATGATTAAAACGGCTGAAAAGATACAAAAATTATGATAAAGGGGGATAAACTGGTATTAACCCGGGTGCAAGCTCCGGCCATATATGTCCCAGCAAGTCGCTGGAACTGATCCGTCTACTGGCAGGGAGCTCTGAGAAGCTAATTTACCAGAGTGATTAAATCTTCTCTATGCAGTCGCCCCTGATCCATCCCTTGTTACCGTCAGGGAGCAGGACCTCGGAAAAATCACCCAACTCCTGCTTCACTCTCACAGTTGTGCCGGAGTGCAGCACAAAGAGTTCAGCGCCACCGTCACCGGGTGCGCTTCGGCCGGTAATGATGCTGCAGGTGATAACAGCCTTGTTGCTGTGGTTGACGAGTGAATTATTGCGTACAGCCAGTGAGATAAACAGCGCGGAGAGTACAAGGGCAGCCATGGCCAGCCAGAAGGAAAGCAAGCGGCCTCTTGCCCTTGCCCTGGTCAGGAAAATAACGGCACATAGCAATGTCAGGATAAACATGGCAAGGGCAGCCACGGCCCAGATATTTGTTGATGTCAGTAGTGAGAGAAAATCAAACCACCTCACAAAAAAGAGCTCCGGCACAGTCTCAAACCTGTCGGTGATTCTGCTCCTTGCTATCTGAAGATTGTAATCTATGTCTTCATCAGCCGGAGCTATAAGTCTGGCTCTCTCGTAAAAAATTATGGCAGACGCATTGTCTCCCGATTTGAAAAATGCATTTCCTGCGTTATATAACAGCTCGTCGCTCCTGTAGCCTTCTTCATACAGCTGCCTGTATATGGCTGCCGCACCTGAGTAGTCACCTGAGGTGTACAACTCCCCGGCCTGATCAAACTTCTCTTCAGTCGGCTGTGCGGCCATGGTCAGCAGGCCGGAAATGAATATTATGAGTGTCAGTGCTACTTTTTGCATTTTTTCAGTGGTTTAATTGAGCACATCATCAAGCTTACCAACAAGCACTGCCGCTCTTTTGCACAGGGCGGGAGAGCTCTCTTCTTCAGTTACACGGGCATACTGTGAATATTCGGTAGCCGACAGTACCTGATCAAGCTCAGTGATAAGATCTTCACTGATCATTTTTTCTCTGAGGGTAACATAGCATCTCTCTCTGGTAAGCTGCGACTGAGGTATGGAGAGCTTATCTCCAAGGAAGCCCCATAGCGCCCGGGCGATCTCGGCGTTGACGAGCTCTTTTTTACCTGCGCTGAGCAGCGTGTTAGCCTTTGCCAGACGCTTACGGGCAGTCTTTGATGCTTTCCGGTTACGCAGTCCGGCAATATCTGCATTTCGTTTCATCTGCTCACGCCTCAGAAGAAGCACCGCTGCAGTGACAATGAGAGCTATGATGAAGCAGAGCCAGTACCACAAGCCTGCCACCAGAGGCTCGGAAGCCTTTGACAGCCTGACATTATCGTTCCTTATGAACCGTATGTCCTGACCGAGATACTTGACGTCAGCCCCTGAGGTATAAGCAGGTGCGGTCGTCACAGAGGAGCCTGCAGTGCCTGTCACGGTAACACTGTAACCTTCAGTCCGCAGTGTGACATACTTCTCCTTATCCGGATCAAACACAGTATAGGAGACCGGAGGGATGTCGAACGTTCCCGTGTTTCGTGGTATAAGCAGGTATTCAAATGATTTGCTGCCGGTAGCGATGCCCGTGCTTTTTATTTTCACTCCCGGATCATATTTTTCTATCCCCTGCGGGAAGTTGATGACCGGTTCGCCGGCAAGATTAAGGTTGCCCGATCCCTTCAGCGTTAGAATTAGAGTGATAGCATCATTCACCTCAGCTTCAGTAGCCGAGAGCGACGATGCAAGGTCAAAAGAGCCCACTGCGCCATGAAAATCGGCAGGTCTGGGGGCAGGCAGCGGCTTCACCTTTATTACCTCTGGCCGGGTGGCTACCTGCCGGGGTACTGTAGAAACGTTTGAGAAAATATTCCCGAAGAAAGGGTCATCAAAGAAGGGGTCACTCACGGCGGCCCTCTGCTGCACTACGGCAGTTATCACAACAGGGTCAATGTGTATATCACCTGGTATCTGGGGGTAAAGGAGGAAACGCTGCAGAACTCCCGTACCATACTGTACGCCGTCAATAACCTCATTATCAAGATTGCGAAGCGGAGGAGTCTCTATATCCTCACGGAGGAAGCCTTTTAAATCAGGATACTTAAGATCATTTATACCGGAGAGGTTTATACGCGAGTATAATTTAAGAGTGGCAGAGACAGGCTGGCCGACATAAACCTCATGCTTGTTGAGCAGAAGCCTCATTGACACCTCAGACCCAGATACCGCCGCACCTGATGACGACGTACTGCTCTGACCCTGACCCTGACCCTGACCCTGACCCTGCTGTTGACCCGCGGCAGGGGCTGCACCCTCGCCGGTGATCGTGATCTCTCTTACCGGAGAGCTAACAGTTATTTTTTTTGACTCAAATTGAGCCGCAGGCAAGGTGTACTGTCCCGGAACACCAGCCACCACATAATAAATGAGCGTGGTGGATGAGACAGATGTCATCTGCCCATTTATCCACTGCACATTACGGCTGGTAGAGCGTTGTGGACCCTGTACGGAGAATGAGGGGTCAAACCGGGGTGGGCTGAACTGGCCATCAGTGGAGTTAACTGTGTAGACGATACTGAAACGCTGTCCTGCAACAACGCTCGCAGGCAGGTCAACGGTAAGCGTGAGATCCTGTGAGAACATCATTGCTGATGTCAGTATGAAAGCCAATGTCACCGAAATGCTTTTCATCGCTGCCAAACTTACCAATTTTTAATCACCCTTACCCTGGCCTTGGCAGCCTTCTCCCGCTGCACCTTTTCCTTTGTCTCCTTCTCGCTGGCTGCCAGTGCGTCAAGAAGACGCTTTGCATCCTCCCTGCTCATTGAAGGTTGCTGCTGTTGCTGCTGCTGGTCCTGCTGATCTTGTGGTTGATCCTGCTGCTGCTGATCATCCTTCTTCTCCTGATCGTCTTTATCCTGCTTATTATCCTTGTCCTTATCCTTCTGATCCTGATTCTTGTCCTGGTTTTTGTCCTGTTTCTGCTTCTCCTCCTCCTGCTTCTTTAACTGATCCTGCGCATAAGCCAGGTTATACTTTGCCTGCATATTATCAGGCTTTATTTTCAGCGAGTTGATATACGCTTCTATACTTTCCCCGAACTTCTGTTCCTTTAACAGCGAGTTGCCGAGGTTATAAAGACCATCTGCCTGTTTGAGTGAATCTCCGGTGCTTGCTGCAATGGTTCTGGTGAACTCATCTGCAGCCTCACCAAACCTGCCCTGCTTATAGAGGGCATCGCCCAGATTGAATATTGCGTCTTTGGATGGACTCTGCGGGGTCTGTGCCCGCCGGTACATACCCTCACTGCCCGCAAACTCGCTCTTTTTATAGAGTTTGTTGCCCTTTCTGATATACTCCCTCTCCTCCTGTCCGGAAAGGGACGGACTGACGATGAGCAGGCAGATACCGGCAACAAGAATTCTATATAGTGTCTGATTCCCTTTCATTACATCTTATTTTTCGATTCCTTTCCAATGATTCCAAGCCTTCTCAAAAGATTATTTTTCCTATCAGAGATCAATAGATCGATGATCAGGAGAATGAACAACATAGCGGCCGGTATAAGAAACTGCTCATTATACTCCGTATACATCAGAGCATTTATCTCACTCTTTTTCATACGGCCTATGTCATTGTAGATCTCATTCAGCCCTATGCTGGTGTTGTTGGCTCTTGTATACCTGCCTCCCGTTGCTGAGGCTATCTCCTGAAGCCCTTTTTCATCGAGCCTGGAGATGACGGTGTTTCCGTCCCTGTCTTTGAGGTAGTCTGTTTTGCCACCGACAGTGATTGGTATTGGTGAGCCATCAGGCGAACCAATGCCGATGGTATGAATCACAATAGCCTTCATTGCTGCCTCACGCGCCTTCACAAGCGCATCATCCTCATGGTTTTCACCGTCAGTGATAATGATCAGAGCCCTGCTTTTATCACTCGCGGGCGAGAATGACCTCATCCCCAGGTCTATGGCAGCACCTATTGCTGTACCCTGCTTAGAGACGGCTTCGGGACCGGCAGATGCAAGGAACATCTTGGCCGAGAGATAGTCATTGGTGACAGGTATCTGGGTATAAGCATCACCGGCAAAGAGTATAAGACCGATCCTGTCTTCGCGGAGCTGGTCAACTAGTTGGGAGATGGCCTGTTTCGCCCTCTCGAGCCGTGACGGTGTTATGTCTGTGGCAAGCATTGAATTACTGACGTCAAGGGCAATAATCACCTCCACCCCTTCGCGTTTAGCCTCTTCGAGCCTGGATCCGAACTGAGGCCTGGCAATCATCAGCACTGCCATGATGAATGCAAGGAGCCTTAGAAAGAACTTGGCGGTCATGCGTGCCGTGGAATAGTCTGGCGACAGCCTTGCGAGTAGGTCAGCATCGCTGAATCGCTGCCTGGCCAGTCTTCTCCTCCTGTTACCAAGAATCCATACGGCTAGCAGTACCGGCACCATAAGGAGCAGGTATAACATATCAGGCTGTGCAAATCTGAACGTATCCATAGTACTGCTATGACATGTTTTTCATAAAGAGGTACCTCATCAAGAGCTCCATTGCAAGTATCAGTGCCGCTGCGATAGCCCATGGCATAAAGGCCTCCTCACGTTTACTATGCTCTCTTGTCTCTATCTTTGACTTCTCAAGCTTGTCAATCTCACCATAAACCTGTTCCAGGCTGGTGTTGTCGACAGCTCTGAAGTATCTGCCCCCTGTAAGCTGTGCTATCTGTTGCAGCAGTGCTTCATCTATCTCAACCTGCATCTTCTGGTAACGCATACCAAATGGTGTCTGAACAGGGTAATCGGCATAACCTCTGCTTCCCACGCCTATGGTGTATACCCTGATGCCAAAGGTTTTAGCTATCTCAGCTGCAGTCATCGGATCAATTGACCCCATGTTATTAACCCCATCAGTGAGCAGTATGATCACCTTGCTGACAGCGTCTGAATCTTTTATTCTGCTGATGGCTGTTGCCAGGCCCACACCTATAGCTGTACCATCCTCGATGATACCGCTCTTAATCTCACGGAGCAGATTGATCAGCACTGCATGATCAGTTGTAAGAGGGCATTGAGTGAAGCTCTCACCACTGAAGACCGTCAGTCCGATGCGGTCATACGGCCTGCTGCTGATGAACTCGGTGGCAACGTTTTTTGAAGCCTCCAGCCTGTCAGGATTAAAGTCGCGCGCCAGCATAGAGCCGGAGACGTCAATGGCAAGCACAATATCTATCCCTTCCGTTGAGGAGCTCTGCCACTTGTCAACATTCTGAGGTCTGGCTATTACAATTATTACCAAAGCTATGGCTACAAGTCGCAGACCAAAGAGAATATGCCTCAGGTAATGCCGGAAGGTTTTGCGACTGGTCTTAAGGAATGCTGCTGTTGATAGCTTTACAGGTGCGTTGGCCTTGTCTTGACGGTAGATGTAGTAAACCAGAAGCAGAGGTATTGTCAGCAGGAACCAGAGGAACCATCCATTCTCAAATACGATATTATGCATTCTGCCCTCCTTTCTCCTTATCCTTCAGTTTCACTTTTCCCTGCGCCTCTCTCTTCGCTTTTTCATTCCCCTGCGCCTTCTCTTCTGCTATTAAATGCATTTTTGTCTGCTCAACGAATATGATAGAATCATCATAACACTTATCATGCTGAGCGCTTTCAGGCAGGTATTTGGCAAATTTTACCATATCAGAAAGCGACAGAAGCTCTTTTACCTGAGACATCTGTGGTCCGGTGGTAACTGCAGCTTTTTGAAGCATGCGAACGGTCTCGTCGGTGGTAAGCTCGGGGGAACTGATGCCATAACGGTTGTCAAGGTATCTGCGTATAATGTCTGACAGCCTTGAGTAATACTCCTTAACGTCACCCTTCTGCCAGAGCTCCTCCTCTCTCAGGTTATTCAGCTCGCGCATCGCAATGACATCAGCAGGTTCAGGCGGCGGAACAGGTCTGACGAATCTCCTGAGTGGGTTCCTTGGAAGGAAGCGTGCAAGGAGATAAAGCACAAATGCAGCAATAAGGGCGATGACGAGCAAGGGTAGGATTTCCGAGAATGCCACCGGCGCAGTGCGAGGTGGCACAATATCAAAAATAACATCTGTGGTATCCTGTGGCATAATATCCGGACGCAGCACCTGCAGGGAGGAATAGCCGGAATAAAATCTAAGGAGACTGTCGCCGGAGACTACCTCAGCATAGAAGGGTGGGATCTCGTATGTACCAGAATCAAATGCTGTTATTAAATACCTGTCAGTGATGGTAACAATGCCATCAGGGGATGTGGCTGTATCTCTGGGGCTTCTGTTAAGTATTATTATTTTCCCCGCAAGGGTATCGCTGATGGTTTGCAGTCCGGCTATCGCTCCGGCGGGCATTTCAGCCGTGACTGAAAAGCCGGTCTGATCTCCGATAAGTATGGCGCTCGTGTCAGGTAACGATGTAACCTTTATATGCTGCGTGAATGCAGCTATGGAGAGTGCCAGAAAAATGACAGTTATAAACAATGCCCTTCTCATAATCTTACCTGTGTTTAAAGAGAGAGATAAGGGGTTTTATATAATCTTCACCGGTAGCTATCGATACCACATCAACACCGCAGTTCATAAACGTGTTGCTGACAACATCGTTATGCTTCTTCCAGTGCCCGGCATACTCTTTACGTACAATGGAGGCAGATGTGTCAACCCACATCCCTTCGCCTGTTTCCGGATCGGTCACTTTCATGAAACCCACATCAGGCAGTTCCTTCTCGCGTCTGTCAGTTATACGGAGGGCTACAACATCATGTTTACCTGAGGCTATACGCAGTGACTCAACAAACGGTGGGGCAATAAAGTCTGACAGAATGAAGGCGGTACACTTCTTTCTCAGCACATTGGTAAGATAACGCAGGGGTTCTGACAGTGAAGATCCAGATCCCTGAGGCTCATAACTGAGCATCTCGCGTATGATCCTCAGCATGTGGCCCCTTCCCTTCTTGGGTGGAATATATTTTTCTACCCTGTCGGAGAAAAGCATAAGGCCCACCTTATCATTGTTGGCTATCACGGAATAGGCCAGCACGGCTGCAATTTCGGTCATCATCTCCCTCTTTGTGGAGGCCACCGTCCCGAAGTCGCCCGAGCGGCTGACATCAACCAGCAGCATCACAGTAAGCTCCCTCTCCTCCTCGAAGACCTTAACATATGGATGTCCGAGGCGTGCCGTGACGTTCCAGTCAATGTTACGGATATCATCACCAAACTGGTACTCACGCACCTCGCTGAAGGCCATACCTCTTCCCCTGAAGGCGCTATGGTACTCACCCGCAAATATCTGCCTTGTAAGGCCTCGCGACCTTATCTCGATCTTTCTTACTTTTTTTAGCAGCTCTGTCGTTTCCACTTTACCCTTTTTGCTTTGTCAGCTCATATGTCACGGTGAAGAATAGTGACTCTCTTTTCAGTATTATGTTTATCTCATTACCATCTGTCATGTAGCTCCATCTGTTTTCTTCGCCCGGTCTGTACATATCATTCAGCTCCCTGAGCTTCCTGTCATAACAGCCATCGTTGCAGGTGATTCGTACACCATTACATCTGCCTTCCTTATTGAGAAATATCAACCATGTCTCGCTGTCATCCCGGGAGCGGTATTTAAGATACCTGAACGCACCGTTCTTCACCAGAAGGTCTATCGACATTTCCGGTTTATCGGCCGCCATGACCTCCTTTACTTTTTTTTCTGTCAGACCGATGAACTCCTGCGCTTCAGCCGGTGTGAGAAGTGCAAGAAGGATGACTGCGAATACTACCCTCATGCCTGTTATGGAACCTCTACCGTGTTAAGTATCTCTGTAATTATCTGATCCTGTGTGATATTTTCTGCCTCGGCCTCATAGGTTAGCCCGATGCGGTGCCGGAGCACATCTGCACAGAGATAGCGTACATCTTCCGGAACAACAAAACCTCTTCTCTTTATAAAGGCATATGACTTGGCTGCCAGTGCCAGGTTGATGCCTGCCCTCGGCGATGCACCGTAAGATATCAACGGAGTGAATTTTGGCAGGCCGAACTTCTCCGGCTGCCGCGTAGCAAAGACTATATCAAGAATATAGTTTTCAATCTTCTCATCAAGGTATATCTCTCCAACCACTTTGCGTGCCCTGAGTATATCATCAGGCTTGAGTATGGTATCTACCCTGGGGAATTCGCTTGCAAGGTTCTCCCGAATGATCAAACGTTCCTCTTCCTTCTCTGGGTAGGTGATCACTACCTTGAGCATGAACCTGTCTACCTGGGCTTCAGGCAGCGGATAGGTCCCCTCCTGCTCTATAGGATTCTGAGTAGCTAGTACCATGAAAGGCTCATCGAGCTTGTAGGTATGCTCACCTATTGTCACCTGCCTCTCCTGCATGGCTTCAAGAAGGGCGCTCTGTACCTTTGCAGGCGAGCGGTTTATCTCATCGGCCAGTATGAAGTTGGCAAATATAGGACCTTTGCGGACGATGAATTCCTCTTTCTTCTGGCTGTAGATCATGGTGCCTATCAGGTCAGCAGGCAGAAGGTCAGGCGTAAACTGTATCCTGCTGAATTTGGTATCGATGATTGATGCCAGTGTTTTGATGGCCAGTGTCTTAGCCAGGCCAGGCACACCTTCTAGCAGTATATGCCCATTGGAAAGAAGGCCAATAAGCAGTGAGTCAGTGAGATGACGCTGTCCAATAATCACCTTATTTAACTCCTGCCTGAGCAAATCAACAAAAGAACTCTCTTTTTCAATCTTCTCATTAAGAAGCCTGATGTCAGTTGTGTGTTCCATGTAATATTAGATTTTTCTTCTATACAAAAATTACCTGCAAAGATCAGTTCTGATATTAAAAATCCTTGTTAAAGGTTGTTAAAGATATGTTAAACCTATTTCCCGAATTCGCAATGGCTGAAGAGCCTTACCGTTATTATCAGAACAATGGGTACGATGGCAAGGTTTATTCCCTGACCTGCGATGAGCGATACCGGCAGCCATAATGCAGAGACGCCGAATGCTATCCTGCTCAGGAGTATAGCCTTTCTGCGTGTAAACAGAAGCACAAAAAGCGGTGGGATAAAAATATTGATCCCGAGGAAGAGCAGGTTGAAATGAAGGGTATCATGCTCCGAGAAGATATTTGTGAAGACAAGTAGCAATGCTATTATGGAGTAGATGAAATATATAACGAAATCAGTCGCTTTTTCGAGCCGTGGCTTTCTTACGACAAAAGTCAACAGGAGTACTAAGGCCAGCAGCAGATAAAAGAGTGCCGGTGGCATCCATGGGTTAGCCTGCCGCGAAGGGGCAGTCATGTCTGCCACTATCTCTACCGGCCCTACCAACGGCTCTTGAATACCGTTATGTATTATTACGGTGTTCATCATATTATCTCTCAGCAAGATGGGCAGGAACATTTCGTCAGCTGCAGTGGCCTTCTTATCAGCCTGCAGTCCCAGCAGCATGTCAGCCCCCAGATCGAGCCATGGCAAGACCTTCTGTAATGGATCAATAAGCTGACGGAAGCTCTTTTTGTTCTCCCTCTCGGGAAAGATCACCGTATCTGTCGCCGCCGCGGCAATAATGTCACGCACACGTGTGGCACAATTGTCAAAGAAAAAGTCATACCTGTACCTTACATTTTCGGGTCTTAGGTTCTCATTAATAAGTTCGAAGAGGTTCTCCTTCTCGTCGGGGGTCAGGTTCAGCTTCTGTGACCAGACGGACCGACTCTCTGATATATACTCATTAAGGAAGTCGTCGTAGGCGTAGGCTCCCAGCAAATAATCAAGCCTTCCCTTAGCAAAGCGGTATACAAAGTTGGGTGTTGAGAAGTCAAATATGCCCCAGTTATATATCCTGTCGAATTCAGTTCCGCGGATGGCTATACGGATTGCCGTATGACCATATATAGAATAGCTCTCTGTGCCCGGAGCACACGTGATAATATAAACATCGGCGCTGTCAGCCATCTGTGCGGCGGAACGCAGTGGCAGAAGAATTGTCAGAAGCAGGGTAAGAATGAGTGTTCTTTTCATAATCGGCGAATAACACATTAAAGCAACAAGATATAATTATTTATCATCAGCCCATGAATTAGCTGCCCTGATGGCGCGGCCCCATCCGTTTATAAGAAACTGTCTCTCTTCTGGTTTTATCTCAGGCTGGAATGTATGGTCAATCTGCCACTGTTTGCTTATCTCCTCAAGACCACTCCAGAATCCGGTAGCTAGTCCGGCCAGATAGGCAGCCCCGAGAGCAGTAATCTCGGTAATCTTCGGACGCACTACGGCAGCCTGTAACAGATTGGCCTGGAACTGCATGAGATCATTATTGATAGTAGCACCACCGTCAACTCTTAACTCCTTGATATCTATGCCTGAATCATTCTCCATTGCAAGTAAAACATCAAGTGTCTGATAAGCAATACTGTCGAGTGCAGCACGGGCTATATGTGCTGCCGTGGAGCCACGGGTAAGGCCGGTGATAGTACCTCTGGCGTGCTGATTCCAATAGGGTGCCCCCAGTCCTGCAAAGGCAGGAACAAAATATACACCCTCACTTGAACTGACACTGGAAGCCAGCTTAGCAACATCGGACGACTGCCTGATGATTCCCAGTCCGTCACGCAGCCACTGTACAACCGCCCCTGCTATGAATATGCTGCCCTCAAGTGCATAGACAGTCTGATCTCCTATTTTCCATGCAACGGTGGTAAGCAGCCTGTTCTTCGATTCTATCGGCTTTGTTCCGATATTCATCATCATGAAGCATCCTGTTCCGTAAGTGTTCTTGATCATTCCCTGTTCAGTGCACATCTGTCCAAAGAGTGCCGCATGCTGATCGCCTGCAATGCCTGCCACGGGGATATGTGCAGCGAAGGTGCCTGTGATATTGCCGTATATCTCACTTGAAGAGCGCACCTCAGGCAGCATGCTCGCCGGAATATCGAAGAGATGAAGCAGATCATCATCCCACGCCATTTTGTGAATATTAAAGAGCATGGTGCGCGATGCATTTGACACATCCGTAACGTGCACCCTGCCGCCGGTAAGATTCCACACGAGCCAAGAGTCGACTGTTCCGAATGCCAGTTCGCCTCTGCGGGCCATCTCCCTGGCCCCGGCCACGTTATCAAGTATCCACTTTATCTTGGT
The DNA here is from genome assembly GCA_964418865.1 of uncultured Rikenella sp. GTDB lineage: Bacteria > Bacteroidota > Bacteroidia > Bacteroidales > VadinHA17 > SR-FBR-E99. Next base: position 20,529 of record CAYQNT010000009.1, on the reverse strand, counting down.
GGCTGAGAAATAGGCATCAACAATAAGTCCGGTTTTCCCGGTAATCATTTTATCATGACCTTCCCTTTTGAGCTGATCACAATATTCCGATGTGCGTCTGTCCTGCCACACAATGGCATTACTGACCGGCTTCCCTGTCTTTCTGTTCCAAACGATGGTGGTCTCGCGCTGATTGGTGATACCTATAGCAGCAATATCCGAACTCTCAAGTCCGGCCCTGGTTAGCACCTCCACGGCAACACCGGCCTGAGTGGACCATATCTCTTCAGGATCATGTTCAACCCATCCCGGCTGGGGGAAGATCTGGGTGAACTCTTTCTGGGCAGATGCAACAGGCAATCCGCTATTGTCGAACACTATAGCCCTGGAGCTGGTTGTCCCCTGGTCAAGGGCCAGGATGTATTTTTTCTTCATTATTGTTGCCTTATGATCATGAGGCGCAGTTGCGACCTCTAAAATAATAAATTTTGCAATCACTACTCCATGCCATTTGCTCCATGCTCCATGCACCTTGCCCCACGCCTCCAGTCTACAGCCATCAGTCAGCAGTCTTCAGTCAGCAGTCAGCAGTCAGCGGTCAGCAGTCAGCAGTCTTCAGTCAGCAGTCAGCAGTCTCCGGCACCTTGCTACGAATTTCAATAACCATTATATCGAAATCCGGCATTAATCAGTAAATTTGGGTGAAGCAAATCAGATCGGATCATGGCAGCGAGATATGTGATAACTATAGGGAGACAGCTGGGAAGCGGCGGTCGTGAAATCGGACAGAAGCTGGCCGCGAAACTTGGTATAGCATTCTACGACAAGGAGCTGATAAGGATAGCCTCACAGCAGAGTGGCCTGAAGGAGGAGTTCTTCGAGAAGGTTGATGAACGTAAGCGCTTTAGCCTCTTCCCAGGTCTGTTTGGCATTCGCAACTCCATTACGGATGATTTCTTACCGAATTACTACCTGAGCAATGAATCGCTGTTCAAGATACAGGCTGACGTGATGCGTAAGCTTGCAGAAAAGGGTTCATGCATCTTCGTTGGCAGGTGCGCCGATTATATCATGAAAGATGAATGTAATTGCCTGAATATCTTTATCAGGGCAGATGATGATGACCGTATAAGACGCATTGCCGAAACCCATAAGATAACAGATGCCAGGGCAAAGGAGATGATAGAAAAGACTGACAAGGAGCGTTCAAACTTTTATAATTACTTCAGCGGCAAGATCTGGGGTTCAGCGGAATCATATCACCTTTGCATTAATTCCTCGCTTCTGGGTATTGATGAAACAGTGCGTCTTTTGCATAGCGTGGTAGAAAAAAGATTTGGCCCTGCCGGAAGTTCTATCTGACCTCATTAAACCCTTCTTCGGGAATCCCGTTGTTATTCCCTACGGACTTCAAATGTTTTGTCGTTTCCGCATGATGTGATGCTGAGCTGCGCAAGTTATGTGCAAAAAAAAGTCCCGCCGGGAGGGGCGGGACTAAGGTCATTAAATGTGCATTATATTGTCAACTAAGCTAGTCTTACATTAACGGCATTTAAACCTTTCTTACCTTCCTGGAGATCAAATGTTACTTCGTCATTCTCCTTGATCTTATCGATCAGGCCTGTAGAGTGTACAAAATACTCTTTCGATGAGTTTTCGTCTTTAATGAATCCAAAACCTTTGGAAACATTGAAAAATTTAACAATTCCTTTATTCATTGCAATGATTTTAATTTGGGTGCAAATGTAAATTAGTTTTTGATATTATTTCCTTTTTTTTCAAAGTTTTTAAATGTTTTTTTTAAAATTATTTGAAAGAGGCTCATTTCTTCCAGAATGCGCTTGTGAAAAGGGTCAGAATCGTAAAAATCTCCAGACGTCCTATTATCATCAGAAGCACCATGGCTATCTTGGCAATTCCGTTGAAATGGGCAAAGTTGCCAAGGTTCCCGGAGGCTCCAAGGCCCGGGCCAACACATGACAGTGATGTTGCTGCTGCCCCCGTTGCTTCTGTTATAGGGACACCCGTGATAACAATGATAAGCATTCCTGCAATGAAGATGAGCACGTATAGCTGTATAAAAATCAACATCAGGCTGTTAATACTGTCCGGAACTACCTGGCCATTAAGCTTGACAGGCAATACTGCGTTGGGATGCTGAATCCTCACTACTACATTGCGAAGGTTCTTCATGGAGATTAAATGACGGGCCATCTTTATGCCTCCGGTAGACGAACCAGTTGATCCCCCAACAAAAATCATCAGGAAGATAAAGACTAGCGCGGCCTGTGGCCATAGTGTATAATCTGTGGTAGCAAATCCTGTTGTCGTAATCGTTGATATAACCTGGAACAATGAATGTCGGAAAGCCAGCTCAAATGATCTCTCAGTGCCAACAAAGAGGAGTAGCGTTACAATAGCAACAGCTACCGTAGTGAAGAAAATATAGAACCAGAACTCCTCATTTGAATTGATCCTGGAGTAGTTCTTCTTCACCACATGATAAAACACAACATAACTGGTTGCCGCAAGAAACATGAAAAGAGCAATAACATATTGAATATAGGGAGAGTAATCTGATATGCTTCTGTTTTGCGTTGAGAACCCTCCGGTGGCAATAGTACCAAATGAATGACATATACTGTCAAACAGATCCATGCCTCCTGCTACAAGCAGGACTGTTTCCATGATTGTCAGCCCAAGGTATATCAACATCACCACCCTTGCTATCGACTTTGTACGGGGCAGTATTTTCTCCTTCAGCGACGATTCCATTATGAACAGGTTATAACCGCCTACTCTCAATGAAGGGAGGATTACAATCACCAGAAGGATGATGCCCAATCCTCCTATCCAGTGCGTCAGGCTGCGCCAGAAAAGCACAGACTTCGGCATGGCCTCAATGTTGGTAAATATTGTAGCGCCTGTGGTAGTGTACCCTGATACACTCTCAAAAACAGCGTTTACAATCCCTGTTAATTCGTTACTGAAGAGGTATGGCAGGGCCCCGGAGAGTACCAGGGCCACCCAGCCCAGCGTTACGCTCATAAACCCCTCCCTGTTGGCGAGCTTTTCATGCAGCGAGCTGCGGATTAGAAAGTATAGAAGGCCACCTGGCACCAGTGTAGTAAAAAATGAGAGTAAAAATGGTCTGACAGGCTCAGAATAGATCAGTGCAACGGGGATGCAAAAGAGGAATGTCACAGAAGAGATTAACAGGATCAGCCCGATAATCTTCAGAACAGGTTTAAAGTTGATGACATTCATGCCACTCTTGTGATGTGGAACCGGAGCATGAGCCTCCGGCCGGGGTGATTCCGCCGCGACTCGAACGCGGGACCCACAGCTTAGAAGGCTGTTGCTCTATCCAACTGAGCTACGGAACCGTTATCTGATTTCAAAAACAGGCGCAAATATAATCAGATTTTTCCTTTTGACAACAGGGCCCTCTTAAGGCCCGGGCCATCAGGCCGTCTTTATCCAGTTAACCAGTCCCTTTTTCTCAATTATCTGCTTCAGCTCCTTGGGTAGAGGTTCAAAAGAAAATTTCTTTTTACCTATTGAGAGCGACCCGTTGTCGAAATCAATCTCCACTCTGTCACCGGGCTTATAAGCCTCAACGGCTTCACGGTGCACTATGAGCGGCAATCCCTGGTTAATTGAGGAACGATAGAATATACGGTTGACTGACTTAATGATTACGGCCTTTATACCCAGATGAGCCAGTCCGACTGACGGGTGCTCACGTGAGCTGCCGCATCCGAAGTTGTCGCCAGCCATGATAATATCACCTGCCTGTGCCTTTTTACCGAACGCCGGGTCAAAGTCGCTGAAGAGCAATGGCATTATTGCGCTTGCGTCAGAGCTCATGACACTGTAGGTATGCTTGCCTGCGAACATCAAATCGGTGTTAAGGTTATCTACATCAGCATAGTTCCATACACTGCCCTCTCTCCTGTTCTCACCCTCACTTATGGAGTGTGTTTTGCTCTGGGCAGGACTGAAGGGGAAAACCTCATCTCCCTTTATTACCCTGGGGTCAGTGATGACTCCGGTGATGGCTGATGCGGCCACAGTAGCTGGCGATGCCAGGTAGATGGAAGCCTCTTTGTTACCCATCCTGCCCAAAAAATTACGGTTAGCAGTAGAAATGACCGTGTGGCCGTTGGCAGGGATGCCCTGGCCTGTTCCGAGGCATGGGCCGCAGCTCGGGCTAAGTATATTGGCGCCAGCCTCTATCATGTCAGTGATAAGACCCTCCCTGATAGCCTGGATATAAATATCCTTTGATGCCGGGATAATATGAAGCTGAAAGCCCTCCTTTACATGTGCTCCTTTCAGTACGGCGGCAGCGGTACGCAGGTCCTCTATCCTGCCATTGGTACATGTACCGATGAGACCCTCATGAACGACGGTGCCGCTGACGGAGGCTACTGATTTAATGTTGTCAACATGATGAGGAGCAGCCACCAGCGGAAACACCTTTGCGAGGTCAATGGATATGCGGCTTTGGTACTCTGCGCCTTCATCTGCCCATACACCATCAGTATCTAAGCCTATAAATTTCTTCAGTACCTCGTCAGCCGGGAAGACGGCATTCTTTGCTCCCATCTCTGAAGCCAGGTTGGCAACCGTCATCCTCTCACTAATCCCCAGCGAGCCCACCCCGTCACCGTGGAACTCAATAGACATATAATTAGCGCCATCAGACCCTAACATGCCAATAATCCATAACGACAGATCCTTGGCACTGACACCCGGACGAAGCCTGCCGGTCAGGTCAATACGCATCGACGGAGGGACAAGAAACCATGTTTCACCACGCTTCCATATCCCTGCTGCCTCTGTACGGTCTATGCCTGCTGCCAGAGAATTAAAAGCCCCTGCTGTGCATGTGTGGCTATCGGAACCAACGATAATCATTCCCGGACGGGCATGATTAGACATCATCTGGTGGCAGATACCCATACCGGAGTCGTAAAATTTCCTGATACCCTGTGCCGACACAATATTCCTTATGTCCTGGTACTGTGTCGCCAGCTTGGCATCTGCAGGAGGTGCGTTATGATCAAGAACAACAAGCATCTGATCAGGATCGGAGACCTTCTCTCCACCCATCTTCTTGAATGTCTGGTATATACTAGCGGTGTTGTCATGAGTGAGGATAAGATCAGGTTTCCTGAATACAACAGCTCCCTCAGAAGCACCAAGTATCTTTTCAACAAATGTCTTCGCTTTCATCATAGTAAATTTAGGATTCTAAAGGTATGATGGAGCCTACATGTTGCTGATTAATATAATATTGTATTTGTGTATTCAAATACATGTAGGTTTCATCTGTATATAGTTTATTTTTCATGGTCGGATAGCATGACCCGCTATGCGGGAGAGCCTCCATACAACAATTATGTTACAGTTCTGTTTAGTTTCAATTAACTCGCAGTACGGGCTCAGACTTTACCAAGCAGTCCACCTCTCACATATATCTCATACTGTGCATCATAGAAGGGGTTAATTACAGTAGTAAGCCCGTTGCGGTCATTAACCACCTCACCAGTGAGCAGGTTTATGGTGAGCACATCATGATCTTTCAGATCAATTTTATCGAGAGAACTGTAGGTGAGTACGGGAAATGCGGCATTGATGGCGTTGCGCTCATAGATAGCACCGAATGAGCGGGCTACTACTGCCTGGACGCCTAGAGCCACAAAACAATCGACTGCCTGCTGACGTGAGCTGCCACTGCCGAAATTTTTTCCTGTAACAATGATATCACCTGGCTGTGCCTTTTTTGCAAAGTCCTTGTATCCTTCCAGGTTATCAAAGGCATACTGTCCCATCTCGCGCATATCCGTAATAGACAGGTAACGGTTATGGAAGATCATGTCAGTATCAATGTTGTCACGTTCAATAAACCAAACCCTGCCCTTGATGATTGTCGGTCTCTCTTCCTTTGCTTTCTTTGTTGCTGCTGCGGGTGCAACAGGCTGGCCAGCGCTGAAGCTAAATACAGGCGGTGTTGCCGGTATAGCGTCAGGGGTGGTGATATAACCAGCGAGTGCTGATGATGCAACCACTGCCGGTGATGCCAGGAATACACTTCCCTGCCCCTGTTTCCCCGGGAAGTTCCGGTTGCCTGTGCTGATAGTGATCTCTCCCTTGCCGTTCTGTCCTACCTGTCCGGCTGCACAGCCTGCACATCCTGCGTTTGACACCAGGGCCCCGGCATGTTTGAAGACATTGATAAGACCTTCGTCGAGGCACTGTTTCCAGATAGCATCTGTTGCCGGCACTATTTTCAGGACAACACCCGGAGCAATTGTCTTACCCCTAAGTATTTCTGCAGTGATTCTCATATCTTCAATACGTCCGTTGGTGCAACTGCCGATGAAGGCTGAGTCGATCCTGGTAATAGGCAACTCTTTTACTCCGACAGTATCATGCGGCTCTCCCGGGCGTGATACCATGGGAACAAAAGTACTTATGTCAACCTCGTCTTTGATCACATAAGTGGCATCAGCATCAGCATATACAGGTTCAAAGGGTGATCTTGCCCGATCCCGGAAATAGTCAATTATCTCTTCTGTTGGCGTGAAGAGAATTATTATCGCACCCATCTCCGTTGCCATGGAGGCGATGGTTATGCGTTTGTCAAGGGACATTTTGTCAACGGCCTCGCCGCAAAGCTCAATGCTGTAACCCAGAAGGGTATTGGCACCGTAGATTTGCAAAAGGTTCAGGATGACGTCCTTTGCCATTACTCCCTCAGGTAAAGCGCCTTTAAGAGTCAATTTCACTGAAGCAGGAACCTTGAACCACACCCGGCCGGTGTTCCATGCTGCTGCAATATCCATGTCTCCCATACCCTGGCCGAAAGCTCCCACAGCCCCCAGAATATTGGCATGTGAATCTGTGGAGATTGCTGTTGCTCCGGGCCATACATACCCCTCTTCCATGAGAAGGTGTGTGCCTATGCCGGCATCGATGTCATAGACCCTGATGCCGTTGTTACGTGCATATTGCCTGCAGATATGCTGGTTGATTGCGTATTTCTGGTCTGATCCGGTAGGGTTACAGTCAAAGGTGAACAGTGTTTTCTCCGGATCTTCAACTGTCAAACCAAAATCGGTAAGGTTCTTGATCACATTGGCACCGCCAAAATCTCTTGCTGCACGTGCATCAATAGTTATGTCTACGATGTCACCCGGTTTAACGGTATCATATTTTGAGTGAGCAGCAATGATTTTTTCAGTTATTGTCATTCCCATAGTCAATGTCTTTTTAAGAGTTTGTTCAGAGGCAAATTTAGCAAACAGGATTGACCCCTGCTATGAATAATATCATTTGTTGCGGACAGATTGAAAAACAGACGCTGATAATACTAGGTTCTGTACTGAGACCTGTAATCACGTGCTGACATTCCGGTGTGTTTCCGGAACTGCTTGTTGAAGTTGGATACAGTTGCAAAGCCGCATTCAAAGACTATCTCATTTATCTGATGGTCTGTTTCACGCAGGAGATAACAGGCTTTGTTGGTGCGCACCTGATTTACGTAGTCAACAAATCCGCTGCCGGTGCTTCGCGAGAAGAAGCGGCTGAATGAGTGAGGGCTCATTTTTGCAACAACAGCTATCTCCTTTACGGGAATGGGTCTGAAAAAATTATCTCTGACAAATGAACATACATCTGTAAGCCTGTCGTCAAGCATATCGCGGCTACCTGCTGAACCCTCCCCTGATAGCAGCTTGAACTTACCAGCTGTTGCTAGTATCTCCAGGAGTGTGAAGAGGCTCACCATTTTCTTCATTCCTGTTTCTATCAGCAGTCGCCTCATTGGTTCTTCAGCGGCCATACCTGTCTCAGGGTGAAAAGCTATGCCCCTGACAGAATCATCCAGGAGGCGCCGTAATTCCTTAGTCTCAAACTGAGAAAGGAGCTGCTCACCGAGTGAGTCACGCCTGAAATGAACCATTATAGCATGACGACCAGTGTCGTGCTCATCCTTCCTGTAAAAGTTCCAGAAATGTTGTAGATCAGGGCCATAAATCACCAGATCATAACGGTCAAATATTTCTGCCGAATCACCTGCAACACGTGTGCCGTTGCCGGAAATATTCAGAACTATCTCATACTCAGGATGCAGGTGGAGGAAACTACTTTCATTATCAAGCCACTCAGCCCTGAACCCGGAGCCTTCATCATGCCTGATGCTGATAATTTCAGGAATCATACTATAAGATTTGATTTCAGGATAAGGAATGATCCAATATTCTGTTTAAAATTAAGTAATCATTATGATATTAACAACCCGGGCCGGAATTCAGACTTAATAATATTTTCTTAAAATATTTGCATTTTGTAATATTGTTTATTATATTTGTGGTAAGCTAATGACGAAATAAAAGAGGAGAGTAAGGGTTACCAGTGGGAATCAATAGGATTTGTATTGCAGACATTGACTTTCACATGTACCTATCGGCTGACTACCATAGGTTACTTCCTTTTATCAGACAGTAGATTCCGGGATTATCTCATAAGCCCGTTCCTAGAAGTACCACGGTGACCCTCTCCTCTTTTTTCATTTGTACCCGCTGATGAAAACTTTCCTCCGAAGATTTGAGAATAATAGAAACCTCATCATTCTCTTCGGCACATGGGGCATGGATGAGAAGACTTTTTCCAATCTCTGCACAGATAATTTCGATTTTATTCTCTTCTACAACTATTCGGCTGATGAACCGCTTATTCTGCCCGAGATGAAGACCTACAAGCGTGTGACTGTAATAGGATGGTCTCTTGGTGTCTGGGCAGCTGAGTATTACAGCCGTAAGATGGGTATCAAGCCCGATCTTACAATTGCAATAAATGGCACTCCCGTGGCTGCTGACGACAAATTCGGCATCCCTCTCAAAATCTTCGAGGCTACTCTTGATAACATCTCAAACTACAGTATGGGGAAGTTTTATCTACGGCTTTTCGGGACAAGAAGCCGTTTTGAAATGAACAGGGAAAACATACCTACCAGAACGGAAAAATCACTTCACGATGAGCTACGCTGGCTATATAACAGGATGATGGAGCCGGTACAGACAGGATTCGTCTGGGATTATTCGCTTATCGGATCGGAAGATCGAGTATTCAGGGCATCAAACCTCATAAGCTACTGGTCAATGCAACCGGAGACAAGACAGATCATAGTTGATGCACCGCACTATCTCTTTGACAACTGGGAATCTCTGGAAGAACTTGTCAGATATGTGAGACGATTCCGCCTCTCCCCCTTCCGGAACAAGTAACAACTTAAATATCTCTCAGAAGAACGTTGACCTCGGATGAAGCAATCAGGTTCTCAAACTTGGTAAGGGCCGTGTCTATTTTCCTGTAATCGGTGTTGTTTATTACTATTTTGTGAAGTGAACCGGATGACTCTAGTTTGTCGAGAACGAATGACAGTGTCATTTTATTGATGTCGGTAGCCGGTTGATAGAGATATCTCTCTTCTTCGTCGCTCCATACCTGAGTGACCATAGAGGCATCACGCAGCATGTCAAGACACTCATGAATCGTCCTTGCCGGCAGGCTGAGCTCAAGGGATATCTCTTCCGGTGCCCGTGGCTTGGTTCCCTTGACAAAGTCATTTATAAGCGCATGCATCACCAGCAGTGACAGCCTCTTCTTCTGCTTCGGAGAGACAGTCTGTACATCAAACTCAAACTCATAACGGGTGATATTTTGAAGATAGTATGATAGTTGCGCTCCCATAAGCACCACAACCCAGGTCATCTGAAGCCAAACCATGAGCAGTGGTATGGCTGCAAAGCTGCCGTAGAGAGTTCCGAGCCTGGTTATACCCATCTGTAACTCAACATAAAGTATCTGCAACACCTGTAACGCTATCCCCGTTAACAGACCTGAAAAAAGGGCTGAACGTACTCTTACCCTTGTGTTCGGCATAGCCAGGAAAGAGATGGTTGAGAGTGTACATAGCAGGATAAACGGAATGAGCTTAACAAGAATTGAGACAACCGGTTTCAGACCTTCCAGCATGTTTGACTGGCTGAGAATATCATTGAGTCTGGTTGTGGCAAGCACCGTGATACTGCTGGATGCAATAAAGAGGGCCGGAACCAGTATTATCACGGCGAGATAGTCAGTGACCTGGCGATACCACACTCGTGTCTCATCAACCTTCCAGATTGAATTGAACGTGCTTTCGACATACCTGAGCAGTTGCCAGACGGCTGAGAAGAGGAAGACCACGCCTATACCTGCCAGCCATCCGCCACTTGTCTGTTCAAGGGTATTGTTGGCAAAATCAAGTATCCAGTTCATTACCTGTTCCTGATTATGAAACTGCATGATGATCTGTGCCCGAAGCTCATCATGAAGACCAAAGCCCTTTGCAATGCCGAAGGCCAGGGCAACTATCGGAATAACAGAGAGTATGGAATAAAATGTGAGAGCAGAGGCTTTGATGTAAATGCTGTCTCTCTTTATCCCTTTGTAAAGCATATAGGCAATACGCCTCTGACGAATCCAGTATGGCACGGATTTCCTGTAGAGATCAACAGCAGCCTTTCGACTCCTTTCAGCCCGTTGCTGGAATTTCTCTCTGACTCTGGTTGATAAATTCATCTGTTAATGCATTTATTGCCGGGAAGCAAATTTAAGAAATGATCTTCAAACACAATTATTATCTTCACATTTTGAAGAAGAGGTCATGGATATCAGCATTAAGGAGTTTATCAAAGGGGCCCAGGAGGCTCAGGGAGTGACAGTTATCATTGATGTCTTCCGAGCCTTCAGCACCGCATGCTATGCCTTTGACAACGGAATAAAACGCCTTATTGATGTTGCTACCCCGGCAGAGGCATTCTTTCTCAAGAATAAACTGAAGGCAGAAACAATTATTGCGGGGGAACAGAACGAAGAAAAACCGGAAGGATTCGATTTCGGCAACAGCCCTACGGAGATGCTGACATCCCATCTTGGCGGCAAGACAATGATCCACTGTACCACTGCCGGCACCAGAGGCATCATGAACGCTACGGGTGCTACGGAGATAATTGGTGCAGGACTCGTCAACGCCGGAGCTGTGGCATCATATATAACCATGCTCAATCCTGAAAAAGTCACCCTCGTGGCAATGGGTTACAGGGCAATGATCAGTGCTGAAGAAGACCTCCTGTGCGCAAGATATATAAAAGAGCTGCTGATGGGTAATGAGACTGATATCTCAGAGGAGATAGCCGCACTGAGGCATGGCTCGGGAAGCAGGTTCTTCAGGCCGGAGAATCTGAACTTCAGCCCTCCCACTGATTTCTTCCTTTGTACTGACCTCGACCATTTCAATTTCGTACTCAGAGCCGTCATAACATCTTCAGGCTATGCCGAGGTCACGAGATTCGACATGGACCATTGACAGTAAAAGCAAACGCTGAGTCAACCAAGTATAAGTGAAAAGTCGGTTTGGCAGGAATATTGATTACAGAAGACTATAAAATAAACCTCGAGATGAGAATTAAATACCCGGTAGCGATACTTTGTTTGCTTTTTATTCAATCGTTCAGTCTGCTCACAGGTCAGCCGGGGCACTCACTATCAGTCACCGTCAAAGAAGCCCCTGACACGAAGATCCGCCTGGCATACCACGTTGGAGGCCAGCAGTATGTCAGAGACAGCTTAAGCACTGACAAGACCGGCTTCTGCAAGTTTTACGGAAGCGAAAAGCTGGCGGAAGGTGTTTATATGATAGTACTGCCCGGAAACATCTTCTTTGAATTCCTTGTCAGCGACGACCAGTATTTTGATATCATGTGTAACATCAATGACCCGGTCGGAACACTTGCATTCCGTGGATCAGATGAGAATGACCGTTTCCTTGAATATCAGAGAAGCTGGAAAACATTACAGGAAGAGGCAATGGGCATAAGTGGCAAGCTGAAAGGGCTCTCCCCGGCTAGTGCTGAAGCTACAGCAGCAAGAGAGCAGCTTGCCGGCCATGAGAAGAAGATGAAGCAGTTCCTGCATGAGACAGCACTCAAAAACAAGGGTACTCTCCTTGGAGCCATCACCAGGTCAATTATCCCGGTGGAGACACCCGCACCTGTTATCCCTCCCGGAACCGTGAACCCCGACTCCGTATCACGGCTTATGTCATATATTTATTATAAGGATCATTTCTTTGACAACATAGATTTCAACGAAGCAGGACTGATACGCAGTCCTGTATTGGGTGGCAGGCTTGATCAGTTCTTCAGGCAGGTGGTTATACAGGCGCCGGATTCTCTCATCAGGGAAGCAGACAAGCTGCTTGCATTGAGCACAGTAAATGAAGATGTCTTTCAGTATGTGGCAGTATGGCTCATGAACAAATATGCTATTAGCGAGATAATGGGTCACGACGCGGTTGTGGTGCACCTGGCCGATAAAATTTACCTTTCAGGGAAGGCTCCATGGGCATCGCAGGAGTACCTTTCTGACCTCAGAAAGAGAGTAGATCGTCTGAGAACTAATCTCATAGGCGAAAAAGCACCTGAACTGCTCATGAGTTCATTTGCAGGGATATATGTGTCACTCTATGATATCCGTGCTGATTTCACTATAGTCTATTTCTGGGAGCCCGACTGCGGACACTGCAAGGAGGCTACACCGATATTAAAGGATTACTATGAAAAGAACAGGGCCTCAGGGATTGAGATTTTTGCCGTTTACACCCAGCAAGACAGAGAGACATGGGAGAAATACATCGTTGACCACAGTCTTAGCTGGATCAACGGCTGGGACCCTCAGCGCCTGAGCCGGTTTGACTATTTATATAATGTTGAGTCTACCCCAATGATCTACATCCTTGACAGGGATAAGAAAATTATTGCAAAGAGACTTGCGGCACAAGACATACCCGCATTCATAGAGACATATCGTAAATTTCAGACTCACTGATCCGGTTCACCGGGAAGATTGCCCAACAGGTCATATAGAGAATCATACCTGTCAGTACGGTCGCCGGCAACAACTGTCCATTGTGTTTTTCCATCCTTCTGGCTTACTGTCACCTTCACCTCTGCCAAAGGGTCTGTCTTGTACCCGCATCTCCCCAGTGCCTTTTCAGTAAGCTTAGCTGCCATCCCTGAACCCTCAAGCGCAATTATAGTCTGTTTTCCCCGCATGAAGCTGAAGGTGCCGTCCTTGCTGTTGAAGGAGAGCAACGGGCTTTCAAACGCCTTGGCAAGCATCCCTTTCAGTATCAAATCCTCCGGTGCACCATCGGCAACACCCTCTCCTGTCATGAGCCATATTCTGTCAGCCTCATTAATAGCAGTATCCAGGTCATGAGTTGAATAGATAACGCATTTACCCTTCTCGCGTGTCAGCTTCCTCAGCAGGCTTACGATGCCGTATCTGGAAGGCAGGTCCAGAAATGCGGTAGGCTCATCCATGATAAGCAGCCCGGTATCCTGGGCCAATGACCTGGCTATAAGGGTACGCTGTCTCTCGCCGTCAGATATGTTATCTATACTCCGTCCGGCGAGGGGAGTGATATCTGTAGCTTCTAGCGCCTCGCTGACAGCCTCCTCGTCGGCAGCAGTCAGTGCTCCTATCCAGTTTGTATAAGGGAACCGCCCCAGTGCTACTACATCGCGTACCCGTATGTTTCTTAAAGCAATGGGTTCTGTAGAGGTAAAGCTGACTATCCTGGGCAGTTGCGATAAGCTTATCTCCTGAAGGTCCGTACCTGCAAGCTTCACCATCCCGCCGAGCATCGGCTGCAGGCCCACAAGGGTCCTGAGCAGTGTGCTCTTACCGGTTCCGTTGCGCCCTATCAGAGCCACCAGCTCACCCTGCCGGGCTTGTAGTGACAGGTTGCCCATAACGGTGTTGACACGGTTGCGTGTCTTATAACCGATTGCCAGGTCTGTTATCTCTGCTATGATACTCCCTGCTCGCATCAGAACCTCCTTCCAAGCCCGGCCTTACCGAGTATTATCCATAGCACCACAGGAATACCTATCAGTGATGTGACGGTATTGACCGGAATAATATGACCTCCTCCGGGGGCAGAGGATATTAAATCACTCAGCAGCAGTATCACCGCCCCGCACAATGCCACCCCGGGCATCAGGGTACGGTGGTCTGTGGTGCCTAGTGCCAGACGGGCTATATGTGGCACAGCCACGCCTATAAATGCCAGCGGACCGCAGAAAGCCGTCACGCTGCCTGCCAGTATGCTTGCTGCTGCCAGCAGTATGATCCTTGTCCTCTGCATTCTTACCCCCACGGTTCTTGAAAAAGTCTCTCCCATAAGCATGGCATTGAGTGACTTCACCATCAGGAAGGATATGGCGAGACCGGCTGCCGTGGCCAGTGCCAGCGCACGTATCTGCGGATACGATATATTGCCCAGATTACCCATAGTCCAGATAACATACGTTCTCAGCATGGCCTCATTGCTGAAGTATTGCAGCAGGGTGACAACAGCAGATATGGCGCTGGCGAGCAGTAACCCAACTTTAAGCACCGTCATAATATCGCGCATACGAGTTGAGACAGCCATGATGATCATCATTACAGCGCCTGCGCCGATCCATGCAGCAAGTATAAGACCCCATCCCGTAAAGGCGCTGCCGGCAGGCAGGCTGATGAGCGGAGTGATCGTCAGTAGTGTCAGAGCCACTCCCAGTCCGGCGCCGGAGCTGACGCCCAGAACGTCAGGGCCGGCAAGAGGGTTACGGAAGAGAGTCTGCATCAACAGGCCGCTGACAGACATAGCTGCCCCGGCCAAAACAGCTGTAAGAGCCTTTGGGAGACGAAACTGCATGATAATAATCTCCGTACCTGGAGTACCATGGCCGAAGAGCGATCTCATAACATCTGACCCTTCCAGCCGCGTGCTGCCGAAGAGCAGATCGGCAATGAACAACAGGATCATCAGTATGAACAGACCGATCATTGTCAATGTTATCCGGTTGAAGATACCTCTCATTCCAGCCTCCTATAGTAGTACTGCTGATAGTCAGGCAACAGCTCAGGGTGAATGATTGAGACAAGATCCTTCAGTAACAGGTCAGGCCTTACAACAGCGTTCTCCCAGTAATCATTGCCGCTTTTCAGCGTCATCCTTTTCGTGTTGTTCCATACCCTGCCCTGAATAAATACCGGAAGTTGTGTCAACCGGTGATCTGAGGCGGATATTTCTGCCAGGCTTCCCGCACTTCCGGGATTAAGCCATATGTCAGCTTCCGTGGCGCGCCTGAACACGGCTTCAACAGAGTAAGGTACGGAATTAGGACCCGTAAGGTCCCTGAAGATGTAATTGCCGCCAGCGTCCTCTACAAGCTTCCCGATATAGGAGTTTGACGGAGAGACATACCACACATCTTCCCACGGGCTGCCGAGAAGCAGATCAGGCTGGTCGGCACTGCTGCTGCTGACCATCTGTTCAATCTCGTGGTAGTTATCTGAAACTGCAGAGAATATGCTGTCAGCAATCTTCTCTCTTCCGGTAAGCAGTCCAAAAAACCTTATCCATTCACTCCTGCCAAGAGGGTGCTCCTCCAGATAATCTGCATTGTAAACTACCCTCACCCCGGCCCTGGAGAGTCTCTCCATACTGCCTGCTGATGGTGGGGTAACACCATATACCATAAGAATATCAGGTCTCAGGGAAACTATCAGTTCATAATTCAGATTGGCTTCATAGCCAACATCTTTTATCTTTCCCTGGCGAATACCGTCAAGGACCAGTGAATCATA
>CAYQNT010000009.1:1320-4747 GCA_964418865.1 uncultured Rikenella sp. | reverse complement strand
TCCGAGCCTGACATCCCCACAAGCACATCAGTGGCATCAAGGGCACTGAGCATAGCAATATGCGTGACAGACATGCATATCATCTTCCTGACGGGTATTCTTATGACGCTGGCAGGATTAATATCCACAGGGACTATTGCATCGTGGGGCAGAAGATAATATACCAGCTCAGTGCCTCGTGCGTTCTGCCACGGATCCTTCACTGTAACCCTGGTAAAATCGTTATTATCGTCAATGACGAGGTGCGTGGCTGTACCGGAGTATATGTTGTTTGACGGATCCACAGCTTTGTTGCCTTGCCGGCATGAACAAAGAAGAATGGTCGCTATCAGAACAAAGGGTAAGGCTCTCATCTCCTCTCCTCCGTTTTGATGAGAACTCCGGAGTGAAAGCGGGTATCATTAGTGAGCCCGTAATAATAAATGCCCGGAGCCAGCCCCGGAAGCTCCAGGGTAAGTACTCCCGGGAAAATGTTCCTGTATTCTGATACGGAGACCACACGGCCGGTATTATCATATATCTTCAGGGAGGTCTCACTGACGCCTTTATCACTGATACTAAAAGAGATGCTGCGGGTGAACGGATTAGGGAAAACGATCAGTTCAGGCGACTCGCTTCGCGGCACTTCAACATCATTCAGGACTGAGTTTTCAACCATAACAGCTTTTATTCCAAGTGATGTTGCCATCGGGTACCCCGGATGAAGTGTGAAGGGCTTCCATGCTGAGCCGTCATGAAACCAGGCCCTGTTTTGTGAGGTCAGCGGCCCTGGAGCTGAGTGTTTCACAGCAAACTGTGCCTGCGGAAGAGGGTACTTACTGCCATAGTATACCCTGTAGCCAACGTAATATGAACCAGTAACACTGATCGTTCTCCCGAAGTCAATATCCATTACGGTGTTGCTTCTGAGCTCTTTCAGCTTTACCTTTTTTGAGGCTATAACAGAGCCCGGCTGGCTCCCTCCCCTCCAGATAAATACTCTGATAGTATCTGCATCGTTGATAAAGTCCGAGGCAGCTATATTCAGCCTTACCCATGCTATCTCTCCCGTGCCTGCAAATGAAATATGTTCAGCATAATTGATCAGGCTATCGGAATTATTTCCTGTTGACAGGCCCCAGCCAAGTGCAGTGTAGCTACTGATCATACCCGGGTCGCTATCAGGGAAATTTCCGAGTGTATCTGATCTGGAAAGATTATATTCATACGGATCACGACCGTTTACCACTGTTGCGCCCGAGGAGACCGGATCAAGCCATGGCTCCAGGTTGGTGGATGCAACGGTAGTGATATTGAACATCCTGGTCAGCTTGGCATAATAGTCCTTTGTCGGATCAGCACATGTTCCGCTGCCACCGGTAAGGGTTCCTCTCAGTCTGTTATTCTGGTCAAATAGTGGTCCGCCGGATGATCCGGGCTCAGTGGCTCCCATATCCCACCTCAGCACACGCCAGAAGCTATTGGAGACAAAACCGCCCACCGGGTATGAGGTTGACAAGGGAGCATTATTGTCAATGGAAAGCTTCATCGCATCACCCTCAGGATGATGCAGTGTATAGGTATTTGATGGAATAGACGGTGTGATATCCCATCCTGAGAAGTATGGTCTGAAAACTATTGATGGGAATGTATTGAGCTCAACCAGGCCAAAGTCAATGTCCTTATTCTCCGCACGTAGAATGGAGCCTGTCATGGAGTGCATGTCTGACATATCAGGGCCGTCACACCAGGGGCTCTGGTAGTTGAACACAAAAATAGTGTTGGCAGCCTGGTCCGGAGTCTTAATGCAATGGTTTGCCGTCAGAACATAAGCCTTGTAATCACGACCTGTATTATTGACCAGTACGCCGGAACACAAATCAGTACCGGTAACAAGGAGGCGGACCACAGACCGTGCTGCTTTCAGATAATCAGGATTGGTAGAGCAGTTCAGATCAACCTCACAACTTTCAGACCGGCCATAATAACGATCCTTTATACCATCAAGCCCGAAGAAACCTGCAAAGTCATGCGCTACCTGCGTTACCCCTATCGATCCCCGTGGAATATTCCTGCCGGGGAAATGGCATTCAAGAACCATTCTATCGCCCGGAACAGGCAGCACCGGCATAGATAGTTTGTTTGTGCCACTTTCTCGTGTGAAGGCGCCGCGCACCAGCTTACGGTTTTGATCATAGAGATAGATATAAGCACCTTCAGGAAGGCTGTACGGGCCCAGTATCAGGTTAAGCGAGAGCGCACCCTTGGAAGAGAGAGGCAACACCCATACAGACTCGTCCGGTCCGGTGACAATGAAGCCCGAGTTTTCAGGGGTGAAGGTGACCTGCACCGGTATGGCGAACTGGTAAGGCTGGTCCTTGACTTGCTCTATTGAATGCATGATCTCAATCTGCATCGGATCAACCGTTACCTCATGCCACTGATTTACCGGGGGAAAGAGCGGACTACCAACGGTAAATTCAATCTGGCCGTGCAGAGAGACTAATGACAGTAATAGCAGGATGGATATGAGTATTCGCCCCTTCAATTTCTTCTTGTTACCGCATTAAATGTAATCAAAAAGTTCATTCCATAACGAACCGGAGCACGCCTCCTGTCATGATCTCCTCATAGGTTATATAGTTGCGGTCAATCTTGCTTCCATTGAGGGAGACCTCTTTTACATTTACCCGCCGAGGCGAATTGTTCTCAGCGACAACCCTGAATTTCTTTCCTCCTGGAAGTGAGACAGTAACCTCGTTAAGGACAGGACTGCCTAGAATAAACCTGCCGTCAGCAGGATTCACAGGATAGAATCCCATGGCCGAGAAGATATACCAGGCTGACATCTGACCGCAGTCCTCATTGCCGCAGATGCCATCAGTACTGGCAGTGTACATCTCAGACATGATCCTTCTGACCATTGATTCGGTCTTCCCGGGGTCTCCTGCCATGGTGAACATGTAGGCTATATGGTGTGACGGCTCATTTCCGTGTGCATACTGTCCTATCAGGCCGCTGATATCAGCCGAGGCATTCTCACCTCTGACATCCTCAGTAATATTGAACAGCAAATCAAGACGCTGAAGAAACAGCTCCCTGCTGCCAAACAGAGAGATCAAACCCCCGACATCATGAGGTACAAGCCAGGTATACTGCCATCCATTACCTTCGGTGAAGTCTGAGCGGGTATGGTGAGAATAGAGTGGGTCAAAATCTGGCCGCCATGTACCGTCACTCATCCTTCCACGCATAAACATTATGGTGGTGTCAAACAGGTTACGGTAATTTTTTGAGCGTCCGAGAAACTCAGCTGCCAGTTCCGGCTGTCCCATGTCAGCAGCCATCTGCGAGATGCACCAGTCGTCAATGGCGTATTCAAGTGTTTTGGCTACCGACTCATTCTCCAGTTCAGAAGGGATATATCCATACTTCCGGTAGTGATCAA
>CAYQNT010000009.1:0-1310 GCA_964418865.1 uncultured Rikenella sp. | reverse complement strand
GAAGTCAAGTGATGCTGAATGGAGTGATGCCTGGAGGGCTTCGGCATAATCAAAGCCGGTGAATCTCTTATGCATCGCATCTGCAATCACCGGCACGGCATGATAGCCTATCATGCAATTGGTCTCGTTACCTTCCAGAGACCACACTGGCAGCTTGCCCTGCTGTTCCCTGATGGTGAGCATAGTGTTTATGAAGTCCGGAACCATCTCCGGGGCTGTAATTGTAAAGAGCGGATGAGCTGCCCTATATGTATCCCAGAGGGAAAAGACAGTGTAGTTGGTAAATCCCTCAGCCCGGTGAACCTGCCCATCTGCTCCCCTGTACCTGTTGTCAGTATCAGAATAGAGGTTAGGAGCTATCATGGAATGATACAGGGCGGTATAAAAGACCTTAAGCAGTGAACTGTCTGATGATGCAGCCTCCACCACGCCAAGCCTCTTCTGCCATGCCTGGCTGGCTGCCACTACCGCGGAATTGAAATCCCACCCCTCTACTTCCGCAGCAAGGTTTCCGGCTGCACCTTGCTCATCTACAGGCGAGAGGCCGGTCTTAATTACCAGCTCATCTCCTTCCTTCATCTCAAAGGCAAAGATACAGGCTATGTTCTTTCCTTCCACAGACATCGCCTCAGTTGGGTTGCCTGCATTTACCATAGTGACCTTGACAGGAGTGACAGAGAAGAGCGATGAAAAATATTGGTACTGTCTGGTTGCCCAGCCAGTTGAAATGCGTTTTCCTGAGAGTGCAGTGCCATCCCATGACAGGCTGCATTCGGCCGGTCTGTCCCAGTTGATGGCAAAGCCAAGGTCAACAAGAACATACATAAGACCATTACTTACGGCAGTATACCTCTGCAGGCCGCAACGGGGCGTTGCTGTGAGCTCGGCATTGATACCGTTTGCCAGCGCCACCGCATAATAACCGGGTCTGGCCTGCTCGGCCGCATGTGAAAAGAGGCTTCTGTTAAGTTTGGCCAGAGAGGCCGTGCTGTCAGGCAGTGCCAGACTGAATTCATTCATCGATGGCATGAAAAGGATGTCACAGAGGTCGCCGATACCTGTTCCGCTGAGATGTGTATGGCTGAAACCTGCTATCAGGCTGTCAGAATAATTATATCCTGAACACCAGTCCCAGCCTGAGGTACCATTATCAGGACTAAGCTGCACCATGCCAAAAGGCGTTGTTGCCCCGGGAAAGACATGACCGTGTGCGGCTGTGCCTATGAAGGGGTCTACGAATGATGTATAATCAGCCACCCGGGGTGAACTGCATGATGCTGCAACAAGTGCTGCTGCAATGCCATGAGTAC
>CAYQNT010000008.1:9559-41454 GCA_964418865.1 uncultured Rikenella sp. | reverse complement strand
ATACTCGGTTCTGATGCCGGTGTATGCCAAGGAAATACTGCATGGCGACTCGCATACATACGGTTTTCTGATGGGAGCAGCAGGGGCCGGCGCACTGCTTGGCGCTGTTTATCTTGCCTCAAAAGATACCGTCCTCAGGCTCGGCAGGCTGATACCTGCAGCAACGGCGCTGCTTGCTGCAGGACTGATTGCCATGTCTCTTACCTCTTCATTTTTTCTCTCAATGTTCCTTATATTCTTTGTCGGGCTGGGAATGATGACGCAAACTGCTGCCAGTAACACCATACTTCAGACCATTACTGACGAGGATAAACGAGGCAGGGTAATGAGCTTTTATACCATGGCAATCATGGGTACGGCCCCTTTTGGCAGCCTGGTGGCCGGATGGATGGCCAAATGGCTTGGAACACCATGGACAATCTTCATAGCCGGGGCTGCCTGCCTCCTGGGAGCTCTTCTCTTTTACAGGCGGCTGCCAGAGCTGAAGAAGATAGTGAGACCTGTCTATGTCAGGATGGGGATCCTTCCTGAAGTGGCAACAGGAATCCGGGATGCATCAGAAAGAGGGGCTGGGACATAAAGTGGTAAGATTACCCTGGTAACTTTGTTTCGCAGAGCTCGTAAGCCCATTGGAAGGGTGGTCGGTAAAAAACGGGTTTCTGTCGATTAATTCTTAAAGGCCGTCTAAAATATTCTTTCTCCGGAGTGGCTGCATATTAGTTTTGTCTCATCATGTTTCAAAATGAAAAAGATGAGAACAAAGATTTGCATTATGTCAGTGGCTGCCGTAATAATGGCAGTCATGCCACTCTCCGGACAGCAGAAGGAGTGGACGCTGACCGACTGTATCAACTATGCGCTTGACAAAAACATTCAGGTACGCAAGGCTGATGTCTCGGTAAACGTTGGTGAGATAAACCTTCAGCAGGCTAAGGATAACCGCTGGCCTACTCTCAATGCCTCCCTGGGGGAGAGTCTGGGATGGCAGCAGGTTACTGATACGTATGGTGAGACCTCACTGGAGGGTTCATCTCGTACTAACACCTCTGTTAGCAGCGGTATGACACTCTTCAGCGGTTTTCAGGTGCAGAACAAAATCAAACTGGCCGCAATTAGCTACAAGAGTCTTCAGTACAGTACCGAAGAGACAAAGGAGAATGTGTCACTCAGCATGATGAGCTCATATCTTAATGTGCTTTACGCCGAGGAACTGGTGACCAACAGCAGTAATCAGGCTGATGCCACACGCGAGGAGCTGGCACTGGCAAAGGAGCGGCTAAGCCTCGGGGCTATTGCAAACAGTGAATATCTTCAGGTTAAGACACAGCTCGCCAGTGAGGAGCTGACGCTTGTCAATGCCGTCAATAGCCTTAAGATGGCAAAAGTGACGCTGATGCAGCTTATGGAATATCCGATAGCTGAATCATTTGATATAGCAAGGCCCGACATTGATGCTCTGATATCTGTGCCGCCCGTTGAGAGCGCGGTATCTGTATTCGATGAGGCATTGCAAGTAAAACCTCAGGTAAGGAATGCGGAGCTCAACCGCGAGAGCGCTGCTGTTGATCTCGAAATTGCAAAGGGTGGATTTTATCCTTCCATATCGATGAATGCCGGGCTAAGCACTGGTTTCACACAGGCAGCAGAGATGGAATCGCAGCTGAAAAGCGGTTTCACCCCATCAATAGGGCTATCGGCCTCTATACCCATTTTCAGGAATAATCAGAACAAATCATCTATGGCAAGAGCCAGGTACGGCATCACTACTGCAGAGCTTGATGAGCTCAACACCAGGAACCAGCTCCGTAAGGAGATAGAACAGGCGGTTCTTGATGTTCAGTCGGCACAGATCAGTTACCAGGCTGCGGTGAACCAGCACGAGGCTGCGGTTGAAACGTATAATGTTTCCGAAGAGAAATTCAAGCTCGGGGCAATGAATTCCGTCGATTTCCTGATACAGAAAACAAACCTGGCCTCAGCAGAGAGCAGGCTCCTGCAGGCAAAGTATGATCTGCTTTTCAGCCATAAGATCATCGACTTCTACAGGGGAATATCACTTACATTTTAATGACCAGAATAAATAATAAATACAACATATGAAAAGCAAGAAAATATTCGTAGGAACCGGTTTCCTAGCAGCTATAGCAGTGACGCTGCTGTCAGTGCACAGCTGCAGGAAGAGCAACAACTACATATTCGAAACGACGAAAGCAACACGCGGTTCGGTAGTCAATACCGTAACTGCCACGGGCACAATTGAGGCAATCACTTCGGTAGTAGTGGGGACTCAGGTATCGGGAATAGTTGACAAACTGTTTGTCGATTTCAACTCTCAGGTAAAGAAGGGGCAGGTACTGGCTGAACTCGACAAGACAGCATTGCTCTCGGGTGTACAACAGTCGCTGGCCACGCTTGACAACGCCAAAGCCGAGATGGAATACCAGACTTCGAATTTTGAACGCAGCAAGGCACTTCATGAAAAGAAGCTGATTGCGGATGCAGATTATGACCAGGCCAGGTATAACCACGAGAAATCAAAGGCAACGCTGAAGAACTCACAGGCCCAGTATGACAAGGCCATGGTGCAGCTTGGCTACGCCACGCTCTATTCGCCCATAGACGGGGTGGTGATGAACAGGGCGGTTGATGAAGGCCAGACGGTTGCGGCCAGCTTCAATACTCCTGAGATATTCACCATTGCGCATGACCTGACACAGATGCAGGTTGAGGCTGACATTGACGAGTCTGACATTGGGATGATAGAGATAGGGCAGAGGGTTGAGTTTGATGTTGATGCATTTCCAGATGAAAAATTCGCAGGTACTGTAGAGCAGGTAAGATTGTCACCGGTGACAATATCCAATGTTGTCACCTATATAGTCATCATCAACGCCCCGAATCCTGATAAGAAGCTTTTACCCGGCATGACAGCCAACATAGTGATATATGTTGAGGAGAAGAATGATGTACTTACTGTATCATACAAAGCGTTGAAGTTTACTCCTGATGCCACGTATCTGGCTAAAATGGGCAATGAAATAACTGCGGGATCAGGTCCCCGGGGGATTCCTCCGGAAGGCAACAGGGCTGCAGGTAGTGGTGAAATGGGTCGTCCACCTGCCGGGGATGGCAATATGGAGGCAATGCCTTCGGGATCAGCTAATATGAGAGGGACAGGTTCCGGCAACAGGATGCAGGGGATGGCTCCAGGGCAGCAGCCGGAAGGAATGACTACGTCCAGTGGATCCCAAAAACCTACAAGAGTATGGGTGAAAGATGAAAACGGTATCCATCCGGTACGGGTTGAGCTTGGCTCATCCGATGGTGACAATGCGGAGATCATATCAGGACTAAAGGAGGGTGATGAGGTGGTCATAAAAATGAGTGTAGGCACTGCAAAGGAGAAGAAAGAGAAGACGGCATCGTCAAATCCCTTCATACCAACGCAACCCGGAAGAAGGAGTACATCAGGCTCACCAAGATAAGGATCATAATCTCAAACGATGAATTGACAATGAAGGCAATAATAGACATATCCATACTTAAGAAGGACTATCACATTGGGGAGGTCACGGTGCATGCCCTGAGAGGTGTTGACCTGAAGATAAATGAAGGAGAATTTGTAGCCATCATAGGCGCCAGTGGCTCGGGCAAATCTACCATACTGAATATCATCGGATGTCTTGACAGCCCGACAGAAGGCACTTACCTTCTTGACGGGGTCAATGTGGCAGAGATGTCAAAGAACGAGCGGGCGGCTTTACGCAATCTGAAGCTCGGGTTTGTCTTTCAGTCATACAACCTCCTCTCACGCACTTCTGCCCTTGAGAATGTGGAGCTTCCGCTGATGTATAATCCCCGGATAAAGGCGAAAGAGCGCAGAGAGAGAGCGATAGCTGCACTGGACGCGGTGGGCCTGGCTGACAGGATGGAGCACATGCCCAACCAGCTGTCGGGCGGGCAGCAACAGAGGGTCGCCATTGCACGGTCTCTTGTAAATGACCCTGTAGTCATCCTGGCTGATGAAGCAACAGGGAATCTTGACACACGTACTTCATACGAGATAATGTCACTTTTCCAGGAGCTGAACAGTAAGGGCAAGACCATCGTCTTTGTCACTCATGAGCCGGACATAGCCCGTTGCATGACAAGGAGCGTGGTCTTTCGCGACGGCCATATAATCAGGGAAGAAGAGGTTAAGAATCGCCTTTATGCAGACGAAATGCTGAAGGCTTTGCCGGTTGAAGAGGATTAAAAAAAAGCAAAATGAATCTTGGAAATCTATTAAAAGTAGCATTAAAAGCACTGAAGCGCAATAAGATGCGTTCATTACTGACAATGCTTGGAATAATTATCGGTGTGGCATCAGTTATCACCATGCTGGCAATAGGCCAGGGATCTAAGAAAAGCATACAGGACCAGATTGCAAGCATGGGTTCAAACATGCTTTTTGTCATGCCTGCCAATATGAGGACGGGCGGTGTGCAGCAAGGTAACTCCAGCTCGCAACGGCTTACCATGGATGATGTGGATGCCATCAGGACGGAGAGTGATGCTATCATAGCTGTGTCTCCTGAGGTGAGAAGCAGCGGACAGGCGGTGTTCGGCAACTCAAACTGGCCTACGACCATCTACGGAGGTAATGAACAGTACCTTGAGATAAAGAGCTGGGAGGTTGTCAGCGGCCGTAATATTACCGATAGCGACGCCAAAGGCTCGGCAAAGGTATGCCTGATAGGGCATACCGTTGCTGAAGAGCTCTTCGGTGAAGGCGTTGACCCCACCGGTGAGACAATCAGATTCAAAAAGATACCGTTCAAAATAGTTGGAGTGCTGGCGGAGAAGGGACAGAACAGCTTCGGGCAGGACCAGGATGATGTTCTTATCGCGCCATACAGTACAGTGCAAAAGAGGATACTGGCCCAGACACATATACAGTCTATACTTATGTCTGCACGCAGTGCTGAGGATTCTGATCTGGCCGAGACACAGGTTGAGGAGGTGCTCCGTCGCACACACAAGCTTCGTGAAAGCGAGGATAATGATTTTGAGATCAGGAGCCAGGAGGAGCTGTCAACAACCATGACCTCGGTGACGGATATACTTACCATTCTGCTTGGGGCTATAGCCGGCATCTCACTGCTGGTAGGAGGCATAGGCATAATGAATATCATGTATGTGTCTGTCACAGAGCGCACAAGGGAGATAGGGCTCAGGATGTCGCTCGGCGGACGAGGTGTAGATATCCTGCTGCAGTTCCTTATTGAATCGATAATGCTGAGCGTATTTGGCGGACTGATAGGTATTCTGCTCGGGTTCGTAGCTTCCGCTATTGTGGAGGCACTGACCAGCTGGCCGATAAGTGTTATGTGGAGCTCCGCGGTGCTGGCCTTTGTTGTATGCACCGTGATAGGTGTCTTTTTCGGATGGTATCCCGCAAGAAGGGCCGCTGAGCTTGATCCCATCGATGCTCTCAGATATGAGTGATAATTGAATCAGATTCATTAGTTTTGATGGCATTATGAAGAATGAACGACTTAAACGAAGGAGGAGAGGGTTGCCTCTGCTGCTACATGCTACAGGTTGGATAATTCTGTTTATTCTTCCGCAGTTTCTTATATCCGGAGGTCTTTTCAATGATAGCCGTATAACCACTTTCGTGCTGTTCAATACCCTCACATTCGCCATACTGTTCTATGCCAATTACTTGTGGCTTGTTCCTTTGCTTGCAGAGAAGAAACGCTGGCTGGCATTCTTTTTTATGGCCGTTTCCCTGATAGTCCTTCTGGGGTTGGTTTCAGCTAAATTCTATGAGCATCGCTTTGCACGTCCCGGGGAAGCAAGACAAGGGATTGAGCAAACTGAAGAAAGGCCTCCGCGGAGCGATGATCATGGAAAGCCCAGGGGAGGAGGGATGGCGCTATATAACTTTTTCATAACCTCATTTCTGGTTTCCGGATTTGCAGTCGGGCTTAGGTATGGAGAAAGTTCATTCAGGAAAGGGGAAGAGATAAAGGAGCTTGAAAAGGCGAAACTGAACTCAGAGCTGGCACTGCTTAAGAACCAGGTCAGCCCCCACTTTTTCTTCAATACTCTGAATAACATTTATTCACTGATAGCCATCAACCAGGCTGATGCACAGGAGGCTGTACTCAGTCTGTCAAAGATGATGCGTTACATGCTTTATGAGTCAGAGCAGGGCAACACCCGGCTCAGTAATGAGGTAGAGTTTATGAAAAGCTATATTGATCTCATGAGGTTAAGGATGAGTGACAGGGTGAAACTATTAGTAGACTTCCCTTCAGAGTATGAAGACCATGATCTGCCACCGTTGCTGTTCATTCCTTTTATTGAGAATGCCTTTAAGTATGGAGTAAGCAACAAGGGAAATTCATTCATTGACCTTTATCTGCGGTCAGCCGCAGACCAGATTATCTTCCGTGCCAGGAACAGCATTTTCAGGCATAGCAGTGACGCCCCGCAAGCTGCCTCGGGAATAGGACTTGGCAATGTAAGAAAGAGGCTTGCCTTGCTCTACCCAGGGCGTTATAAGCTATTGATAGATGAAAAGGATTCCGTTTTCAATGTGGAGCTGACAATCATGATGTAAGGTGCCGGAAAGATGATCAGGGTTGTTGCCATAGATGATGAACCGCTGGCGTTACAGTTGGTGAAGGGGTACGTTGAGAAGACACCCTCTCTTCAGCTGGCCGGTCTCTTTGACAATCCGGTTGAGGCGGTGGCATTTATCAGATCATCGGATGTTGATCTCGTGCTGCTTGACATACAGATGCCTGACCTGACCGGTACGGAACTGGCAAAGGTCATCAGTGGCGGACCCAGAATTATCTTCACCACGGCCTATGAGAAGTATGCTCTTGAGGGGTTCCGGCTTGATGCTGTTGATTACCTGTTAAAACCCTTCAGTTATGCGGAATTTCTTAAGGCCCTCGGTAAGGCCGAACATCTGATTGAGATGGAGAGGAAAGCGCTTCCTGCACTTGAGGTGAAGAATGACTTCCTCTTTATCAGGAGTGATTATAAGATCAGACGGATAAACTTTTCTGACATACACTACATAGAGGGATTGAAAGATTATGTAAAGATCTTCATCCTGGGAGAAAAGAAACCTGTGCTCTCACTCTCAACGTTGAAAGCTCTTGAAGCCAGGCTTCCTGATGACAGGTTCATGCGCGTCCACCGTTCATTCATTGTCAATCTTGAAACGGTGAAAGTCATTGAGCGTAACCGCATCGTCTACGGTGATGTGCGTATCCCGGTTACTGACCAGTACAAAGATATCTTTCAGCAGTTCCTCGACAGGAATTTCATTTGAGCCTGAAGGTCACTGGCAGGGCGAACCATACCGGCACCGGGTTCCCATCCTGCTTGCCGGGCTTCCATCGCGGCAGGCCGCTGATTAGCCAAAGAGCAGCCCGGCTACAATGGAGATGCTCATCGTTGATCCGTACCGACGGCGGATATCATACGCCCCGTACTCTTTGTTACGCTCCCGGAAGACGATATCGTCAAACTCGGGAAATTTTTCTTTCTTCATAACTGCAAGTTTAGGTTAATAAATTAAAGATACGCATTTAATATAAAAATAGCATCAAGGAATGTGCCATAAATGATTGACGAAAGATTATTATATGACATGGGTCATCTATTTGTTGAATACACATGTTATCTTTGCCACCGATATGAAAATAAATACATAATGAAAATTAACAATTGAAATGAAAACAAAACTTGCGTTAATAATGATCCTGCCACTGGCAGCTCTTCTGATGTCAGGCTGCGAGAAGGATGAGGTTAAGGTGGACAAGAGTGTTACCCTGGGTGCACAGTTGAACACTACGGTTCCGGGCTTTTATGCTGTCGGTGAGAATAAGAGCTACACAATAGTTCAGGCAGCGGCTGATCCGGGTAAGATAGACCTCCTCTGTTTCTTTGAGACAGCGAAAGACAACTTCACCTGCATTGCTTCTCCGGGTTCGGGCATAAAGGGTATTTTCACAACCAATCATCCTGATGGCTGGAGTACCAAAAACCTCACAATGTTCTGTCAGACAACGCTGACGGTAGCGCAGTTCAATGCTGTTCAGAACGGCGACATGCTTATTGAGACCTCATATGATAGTGATAATTCCAACAAAAAGGCTAAGGATGTGAAGGTGGATGATGTATGGTCATTCCTCACTGCCGATAATATTCACGGACTTATTCTTGTCACCTCAGTGAATACAGGTGACAATGGTTCCGTCACTTTCAAGTTGAAGACAAAGTAAGGTCGATATGGTACGGCGGACTCCTGCACTCGCCATTTTCATCATACTGGCCGTTTTCGGGTGTGTTCCGGATGAGACTGAGACCACTCCCCTGATCCTGCTTAAGACGGGGAGTGGGTATACGGCTGACGGCTCAGCCGTTTCACCGGGAGCATCACTCAGATTTGGTGTTTCAGTATCAGGTGGCGGAGCTGCTATAACCAATATCGTTGTCAGTAGGATCTCTGACGGTGTGGTGGTTACCGAAGCAGATAAAGGCGTGTATATCAGCTATGGTGGTCTTGACACCACTCTGGTCTATACAAGAGGCTATGGTCAGATTGAACGATGGGTATTCTTTGTGATGAATTCCAGTCGTGACACCGCATCGGTCTCCCTTACCGTTATGAAAGGTGAAGGCTCAGCATGGGGCGAGATAAACTATCATCCCTCCATAAGGCTGGGACTGCAGGATAACACTACCCTGCCTCATTTTGCCGATCTGCATACCGGCGTTGCCTGGAATGCCTCCGGTGTGGCCGGTCATGAAGCCAACGTTGACATGGCAGCCTTCTGGTATCTCACCTCCGGCAGCTCATCGCCCACACTGACCTGTCCGGCCTACTCCTCAGCGCTGACATACTACCCACTCTTCGGCTCATGGAGCGTGCGTAACCAGACTATGTATGACTACTATACCTCTGATAATAATCTTATTACAGCCGCGCAGTTTGACCTGGCTGCCAGTGACAGCCTGCTGGTCAATGCCTATAAGCCCCAGAGTGTCAGCGGACAGTCGAAATACGCCTTCGCCGGTAAGGTGGTGCCGTTCAGAACATCAGACGGGAGATATGGGTTGATCAAGGTCATCCGAGCCGATGAGACCCCGTCGGGAGAGATGGAGATTGCTGTGAAAATCCAGAAGTAGAACAGATGAAATTGGCATTAACCGTGGAGCAAACTCTGGCGGGGAGCCCGGCGCAGCCGACCGATCCGCCAACTGGCGCAGCCAATTAACCAAAGTAATTAAAACATAAGGAAGTGAAGCCTTCAGGATTTCTTTTATATTTAGTAATGTCACTGGCCTTTACCGCCGGAGTCTCAGCCCAGGGTACCATTACCGGCAGAGTCACCGGAGGTCCGGAAGGCCATCCTCTCTATGACGCGGCAGTGATAATGGATGGGACGCGCGGTGTTACCACAGGCCGCTCCGGGGAGTTCCTTATAGAGAAGGTGACGGCAGGCAGGCATCTGCTGGAAGCGAGGATACTCGGTTATACCGGTCGCTCAGAGATGGTTGAGGTTACTGAGGGAGAGACCCTGACGGTCAGCTTCGTTCTTGACGAAGTGTTAATTGATGCCGGTGAGGTAGTGGTCACCGCCAACCGCGGTGCGAGTCGTATTGCAGATGTTCCGGCCCGCGTCACCCTTATCAGTTCCGCAGCCATTGAGTCAAGACCCGTCACCAGTGTAGACGAGATACTCTCGACAGTGCCTGGTCTCAATATAAGTCGTTCATTCGGGATCTTCTCACACAAGTCAAGTATCACCATGCGCGGCCTAAGCGGCAATGAGCAGTCGAGGGTGCTGGTGATGATTGACGGCGTGCCTGTCAACAAGTCGGATGGCGGCTCGGTAAACTGGAACCTGCTTGACCCGTCAATGGTCGAGAGGATTGAGGTGGTCAAGGGGCCTGCCTCTTCCATGTACGGCAGCAACGCCATGGGAGGTGTTATTAACATCATCACCCGCAGGCCTATCGGAGGCTTCTCGGGAAGAGTAACTGCCGGTTACGGTACTTACAACACTCTTACCGGACGGTTGAACTTCAGCCAGAACTTTGGTGTGGAGAAAGAAAGGGGTTTTAATTATCTCCTAAACGGCTTCTACCGTCAGAGTGAGGGATATATAACACAGTCGGAGTTCGACCAGGCAGCAAACCCTTATACAGTGGCTTCCGATATGCAGGAGTACTCCGGCAGCTTCAAGGCCGGTTACAATATTAGAAAAGGCGAATATATTGAGACTGATCTGATTGCATACAATGACAGGCGCGGCACAGGTGAGCTGGTGTGGCAGCCGCACGGCAACACCACTGACCATGATACATACCAGTTCAGGACAAGATACAGCCTTGAACGCGAACGTCTATCAGCAGATATAAGCCTATACTGGTTGCAGGAGGATTATAAAAAGGTCAATGAGTATCTGAAGGATGACTACACCTGGTATAATGTGTTGTCGGAGAGAGTTGATGCAGGCCTGCTTTCATCAGTCAGTTACAGGCCGGGGTCACGTCACAGGATCTCAGCAGGAACCGACCTGCGGTTAGGAAGTGTAGACGCTGCTGATGTTTATTATACCTCAACAGACATAGTCTACAACCGTGGTAAGATGTACAGTGCAGGCTTCTTTCTTCAGGATGAATTCTCCATTATGCCTGATCGGCTGAGTCTTGTTGCCGGACTAAGGTATGATCTCTCAATGTTTCGTGACGGTGCCTTCTTCATTGATACTCCTTCGGCGGAGACAGCTTTCATGAGGAATATTGTTGATCGTAATATGGCGAGTACAACATGGGGTGCATTCAGCCCTAAGCTGGCTCTCAACTACACCCCATCGTCTGACATACGGGTTTACGCCTCCGCCGGAAGAGGGTTTCGTCCGGCAGTGCTTGATGACCTGTGCCGCTCTGGACGAATCAGGGGCGGGTTCAAGCTGGCAAATTCTGATGCCACGCCTGAATACCTCACAAACTATGAGGCAGGTGGTGACTTCACCATAACAGGCAGGCTTAAGGCTTCTCTCTCAGCATGGTACTCAAGAGGGAAGGATTTTCTCTATTATGTCAATACGGGCGACTCTATTGAAATGGGGTACGGATTGAGGCCTATACTTGTCAAGACAAATGTTCCACTGGTGGAGATAACCGGAGTAGAGGCAGAGCTGAGTTACCCTGTCAGTTCTTCAATAATGCTCAGTGCCGCCTATAGTTACAGTTACTCCGTGATAACGGAATACAGACAGCTTGATTCCGGCGATCCTATTGATCTGACCGGTAATCACCTCACTGATGTTCCTTCATCCACACTGTCGCTCACGGCACGTTGGAACAACCGCATTGTCAATGCGGGCCTGGTGGCACGATACCAGAGTACCATGTGGGCCAATGACCAGAACGTTTTTGATGAGGTTATCGGTGGTGACCGCTATCCGGCATATTTTACAATTGACCTGAGGCTATCGCGGCTTTTCCTGAAAAAGGTATCAGTTGATCTGGGCATACAGAACCTGCTTGACCAAAGCTTCTATGACAGCAAGGGCGCGGTATGTCCGGGCCGGTTTATCACACTGGAGCTGGGATACCGTTTCTGAGACAATGATCGGGTGCGGAGACGCTTAATTCAGACCAAATCTGTAGGAGAACTTAACCAGGAAGACATTATGTGGCCTGGTATCAGTAAAGAGCCTGTTTGCCTGGGCATTTAAATTGAACAGTCCATCACCGGTATAGTAATCCCTTGTCTGTGACCATACAAGATAGGCGGCTGAGCCGGGGAGGAATTCCCAGCGGATAACCAGATTATGAAGAAACTCGCTGACGGTAAAGTCAGGATTGGCAAATGAGTAGTCAATTGATGAGTCAAGGTTTTCATCTATATAGTAGAGCTTGTCTTTTATGGCATATTGCAGTGCTCCGGAACTGAATTGCTCATACCTGTCATTGAACTCTCCGGCTGCAGGGTCAGTAATACGCTTGAATTCGCTGTAATCGCCTGATCCGAAGAATGGTTGTCCCCAGTATTGAATGGTCAGATCAGGGGTAATGTTGTAATCGACCCTGAGGGAGACACTGAAAATCTTCTGATCAATAGCGGCAAAGATATACCTGGGGGTGTAAACGCCGCTAGTTGCCGATGTTCGGGATACATATTGCATTGAGCTCGTTGTACGGTTCCATTCTGGCTCAATGCTAAGGGAAAGGGTATTGACAGGCCTGTATTCCAGCTCAAAGCTGAGATTGTAACTTGTTCGCACATCCTGGAAGGTCCGATAGAACCTGAAGTCGAGATCAGCGGCGAGTTTCTTGCGTGAGTCGGAATCAATACTTCCACCAATGTATAATTGTCCGGGCATTTTCATTGCAGGCCCTCCCCGCAGAAGGTGATTGTCAGTCTCACTACTGTTTAGCTGGGCGCTGATGAATGTCCTCCATAGATTCTTGTAATTTGTGCTCCACGACTGAGATATGCCCATGAGATTTGTATTCCCTCCGAAATCCATCAGGTGTATAAGGTTGGTACCGAAACTCATGCTGTTGAAGATGCTGAACGGCTTATAGATATTGTAGTTTATCACCCCTACACCGAGGTACTGGTCTGCGACCTGCATGTAGCCCATGTCATTGAGGTCAAATCCGGGGGACTTCCAGGCAGAGAGATAGAGGAATTGCCAGTTGCCCCCCATCTTACCTGCCATCAGGTTTCCGCCAAATCCGCCTAAGGCCTTACGTGTGTCATCATAATCCATATAGTCAGCATCAGGTCTTGCGAAGTTATGGATGACTGATCTCTGTGTCCGTGCAATCATCTCTTCCGTGCCGGTAACGTTGCTCATTGCCGTCTTAAGCTGGAAGATATAGTTCATGTTCCCAAAGTATCTTGTAAAGTCCAGGCCGGCGGTGGTTGCCGATTTATGAAAGTAGTCTTCGGTGTCAGGATCGAGATATCTGATGGTGCTGGTCACCATGCCGCCTATGATTGTTTTTCCACCGTTGAAGTCTTTCTGTATCCTTCCCACGGTATAGTTTGTTATCGGTTCGGCTGTCCTGAGTTCAGTCTTGTCGTTAAGAGTGTCAATGACCCTGGTGCTTACCCGTGCGGTAACAGCTTCGATCACTCCCACCGATAGTCCGCCGGACGACTTCCCTGTCAGCTTTGCGGCTCCGATGATAGGCGTAAATGCAGGTGTGTTTGCAAATTCATGCGGGCCCGCAGAATGATTTAGTCTGGGTCTCCTGCCTATCCTTCTGGAATAGAACATGTTGTCATTGCCTTGATCGCCGCCGCCGAGCCCGAGATTGTAATTGGTGATATTCTTTCCTTCGATAAAGAACGGTCTTTTCTCACTGAAGTATGTCTCAAATGCTGTCAGGTTCACCTCTGACGGATCGGCTTCCACCTGTCCGAAATCAGGATTGAGAGAGAGGCTGAGAATCATATTGTTGGTTACGCCGATCTTAGCGTCCAGTCCAACGTTACCGCCCGGGTCAAATCCATCGAGATAAGGATTCCCTGCCTCTTGCTCGTATGATTCAATCTTCGCCACAGCATAAGGGGTCAGGTCAACCAGTGCACGGGGTTTGATATTGCTCAGTCCGTATAGGAGCCCTGCATTATGAACCAATCCCGAGGCATTCCTTGCAATGGGCTGCCACATGACGTTCTCATTGTGACGGTAAATCTGCCTCATCACCTCCAGTCCCCATATCTGGTTCTCTTTGTCTGAGAAGCGGAGCTGGGTAAGGGGTATTCTCATCTCGGCAGCCCATCCCCAATCGTAAAGAGCTGTTTTAACGTACCATATAGGGTCAAATGATTCATCACTGTTCTGACCATCATCAGTCCATACTTGGTCTCCCTTGACACCGGCAGCGCTTACGGTGAAGCCGAATGCTGTGCGCTGATCAAAATAGGAATCAATGGCTATGGTAACTTCATCTCCGTCAGTGTCATCACGGCGGGTCATTCGTGAGACGATGCTATCCGGGGCGCTGTCCCATGCTTTTACTGCGATGTAGATACTGTTGTTGTCATAAACGAGCTTGAACTCTGTCTTCTGGCTGGCAGGCGCTCCTTCTGACGGTTCATACTGGACGAAGTCACCTGCCCATTCTCCATGCAGCCAGGCGTCATCATCAAGCTCGCCGTTGATCACCGGAGGTTCTGATATACGGGTAGCTGTGTACACCCTCTTTTCATATTCCTGACCAGTTACGGTGAGAGGCAAAACAATTAAAAGTATGATTATGAGCTTCTTCATTACAGCAATTAGGAACAGACCAGACGGTTTAGTAAAACAAATTTAAGAAATTATCTTTAATCTTTATCTGGTAAAAATTTTGCGGCTTGTTACGGAAAAAGAGTCCAGATACAGCTTTGGAGTAAATACTCTTTTAATTTATAATCATCACGTTATGACTAAAACAGAAAAGAGCGGAGAAGAAAGCCCCCGCTCTTGTAAAACTGAGAATTTTATTCTCAGCGCATCCCGAATTTGCCTGGTTAAGTCTGTAAACTGTATTCTCAGCGTAACCCGAACCTGTATGTGAATTTTATAAGGAAGACGTCATAAGGTTTCTTTTTGGCAAACAGATTGTCAAGGTTCTGTTCAAGGGAGAATGAGCCCGTGGAATCATAATAACTGCGCGTCTGTGACCAGACGAGGTAGATGGTGGATCCCGGACTGAATTCCCAGCGCGCTACCAGGTTTGAAAGGAACTGATCATAGTTGTTATCAGGGTTGCCAAAACTGTAATCAGGTATTCCGTCACTGTTCCTGTCAACACTGTATAGATTCTCCCCTGAATCATACTCTAACTCACTTCCCGTCAGCTCATGGTAGCGATCGGCCAGGTTTTCTGCCTTAGGGTTGGTCACCACCTTGAACCTGCTGTAGTCCATTGCAGCCAGGAATGGCTGTCCCCAGTATTGAATAGTAAGATCCGGGGTAATGTTGTAATTGAGCCTCAGTGACATGCTTACGATCTGCTGGTCTATCTGTGCCAGTATATAATGGTCTCCGTCATTAATGTGTCTCACATACTGAAGTCTGTTCATGTTCTTTGACCAGGAGGGAGAGAGGGTGGCAGTAAATGACTGTCCGGGCTTGATATTTATATTAAGCCCTGCTGAGATCCGGTCGGAAGACTCTTCTCCCCCCTTGCCGTAGTTAGCCCATAATGATGCCTGCACTTTTTTTGAATTGCTGGAGCCCACATTCAGGAACAGGCTTGTGTATGAGGGGCTCAGCATTGACGGTCCGCCACGCAGGCTGGTGTTGGAAATGGCGTTTCCCTCATAGTTCCCTCCGAAGCTTGTATACCACAGGTTTTTGAACTGCACATACAGGCTGAGGTTACCTCCCGTGGAAAGATGTGTACCCCCGAAATCCCACCCGGTCCACAGGTTAAAATTCGGTTTTATCTGCCGGAAAATGGAAAAGGGCCTGTCAAACTTGTACGCTGTCCACACCCCGGCAATGATAGCATCTGCACTCTGGAGGTAGCCCACATCGTTGAGATCAAAGCCTGGTGACTTCATGTATCCGAAAGCCATGAAGTTCCATCGGCCTCCCGTTTTACCAGCCTGCACGTTGCCGCCAAAGCCATTCAGCGAAGTACGTGTCGGGTCCACCATAATATAGTCTGCATCAGGTCTCTGGAAGAGATGCACTGATGAGTACTGCAGGTCAGTGATGGCCTCCTTGCTTCCGGTCAGATTGCTGCCAGCTGCGGCGGCTGACATGAACCATTCGCGCTCTTTCCCGAATTGATGTTTGAAATCGATACCAGCTGTGTTTGCATTTTTGACCAGATCTTCAACGCCACTTTTATCCAGGAAACGGTGAGTATTGGTGAAGGCTCCTCCAATGACAGTCTTTCCACCGTTAAAGTCTTTCATTATCCTGGAAACGACATAATTGGTAAGAGGCTCTACCGTCTGCCACGATCTGTCTCCATTATTGTCTATCTCCGCTCTGCCTTCAGCAGCCAATGCCTCAACTATTCCTATTGAAAGACCTTCGGGTGTCTTTCCGGTCAGCTTGGCTGCACTTATTATTGGTGTGTTTCGGGGTACTCTTGCATATTCATTCCCTTCAGTATGAACAGCGAGCTGGGGACTTCGTCCTATCCTTCTTGAATAAAAGAGGTTGTCAAACCCCAGATCGCCGTCACCAATACCGGTTCCGAAGCTGGTTATATTATTCCCTTCAATGAAGAATGGCCTCTTCTCTTCGAAGAAGGTCTCATAGGCAGTGAGATTGACCACTGACGGGTCTGCTTCTACCTGGCCAAAATCAGGATTGACAGTAAGGTCAAGTGTCATATTGTTGGTGATGCCGAACTTGGCATCAAGGCCACCGTTGTATTTCCATGATGTGCCGGTGGCGAAAGGATTACCATCTTCCTTTTCAAAGCTCTCAACACTGCCGACGACGAATGGTGTTATATCAGTCTGTCTTCTCGGCTTTATGCCGGTCATGCCTGTTAGTTTGCCGAAGTTATGAATCAGCCCGGAGGTGTTGCGGTCAACATGTTGCCAGAGAGAGGTCTCCTGATTGCGGTATATCTGTCGCAACACCTCCATGCCCCAGAGGCCTGTATCTGATATTCTGAAGCGCAGCTGAGTAAGTGGTATACGCATTTCAGCGGCCCATCCCCAGTCGTATAATTTTGCACCTGTAAACCATATCGGATCCCAGGTATTATCTTCAGTTTGTCCGTCACGGACCCATATGAAGTCATTCTTTACACCTGCCACATTGGTGACAAAGGTGAATCCGGTCTGCAGGTCATGATAACTGTCAAAGCTGATGCCCACGAAATCTCCGTCACCGTCATCGCGTCTGGAGATACGCCTGACTACGCTGTCAGGATTGGTGTCATAGGCTTTGAAGGCAACGTAGATGTTGTTTTCGTCAAACAGCACCTTGAACTCTGTCATTTGTGAGGGTTTTGCTGCGTTATGAGGTTCAAACTGAGTGAAATCTCCTCCCCAGGAGCCAGCCAGCCAGGCATCATCTTCAATTGAACCGTCAATTACAGGTGGTGTTGTTGTAAAGGTGGCACTATAACTTTTCTTTTGAATGCTGTCTTGTGCGCCAAGCAGGGTGCATAGAAAGAGCACAACTGATATCAATGCAATTTTTTTCACGGAGGTAATCTTTAAGGTCACAATTTTAAGTCTGCTATAAAGACCTGCCTTAGCTGGTGGTTGCTGCACAGAAATTTATTTTTACAGCTGTTTTTAAAGATTTACCGGTGGTGGCAATGTATAAGCATGGCAGTAGCTGGCCAGCGGCTGTCAGAAAGGAGCCGTGCAGTAGCAGCCGGACAGCAGCTGGCCGAAGATTGCCTGTAACGGATTAATAGCTGATGGTCAGAACAGCTCGTAGCTGTTGCCCGTATGGCGGAGAAACGTGAATAGCCCTTCACGGGGTATGATTAGTGATGCAGTGTTGATGGTTGGATGGAATGAGAGTCGTTCATGGCTGAGGAGGGTCTTGTCAATGAACAGATGCACATGATGGTCATGGTCATTGATGAGCCCGAAAGGAGAGACGGATCCGGGAGTAAGGCCAAGGTATTGCTTTAGTCTCTTGTCAGAGGCGAAGGATAGTTTACCCTGCTGCAGTTTCTGCTCAAGATCTCTGATGTTGAGCTTTGAACTGTAATAAAGGATCACAAGGTAATGTCTGTTGCCTTTGTGGTTACGGAAGAAAATGTTTTTGCAATGGCCCGAATCAATACCAGACCAGTATTTCATAGCTTCCTCCACTGTGGGAACAGGAGGGTGCTCAATATACTGGTAGGGTATCTGAAGGTGATCAAGCAGAGAGTATAGTTCTGCCGGTCCTCTCATTATTCATCCCTGCCTTTAGCGCAATACCTGAAAGGCAGGTCGCACAGCAGTGCCATGTCTTCACCGGCCTCACGAAGATCAACGTCTTCCTCATCGTAATGCCATTCGATGTCTACTGCTACACCATCATTGTGCAGGTCCCTTAAGTATGAGAATACATCAAAGAGAAACTTTGCAGATGATGAATTGAAATATTCAAGATCAAGCTTAAGAAGGAGAGGCTTGGTGTCAGTATAGATGTTGTTCTTCCTTACTTCAGCAGCAAATTCCTCCATCCATTCAATTACCGGATAGTAGAGTCCGCGTACGTCTTCAGGTGCTGACTTGCCTGCGATGAGAAACTTATTTTCCTCCGGGGCCAGAATTATTTCCGGAGTGAGATCCGTTGCCCTTTGAATAAAACTTTTCATGTCCCCCCAATTTTATGCAAAAGTTGCAATTATTTTTAATAAAGCCAACAAGCCTGCGAAATTTAAATTTTTTTAATAAGAAATGTTAACGATTGAGAATCACAGCTACATGTATAATTAATGGTGTGTTATGATCTCATTGTTTAGGTTAACTCTGACAAATAAGTTTAGTCAATTATTTCGTCATTCCTTCTGAGTATTAATCCATTATTTTGAATTAGCCAGGCAGGTTATCACATCTTATATAAGCGCTGTTGGCTCATCATCAGTGATATACCCCGGATCGTCCTGTAGATCCGGCTTCTTTGAGGCTGCTACTGCCAGTGTGTCACATCGCTCATTCTCAGTGTCATTGTTATGTCCCTTGATCCATTTCAGTGTCACATTGTGACGTCTGTAAACCTCAAGAAACGAAATCCACAGATCCTGATTTTTCTTTTTGGCAAACCGTTTTCTCTCCCATTCGAAAACCCATCCGTTGTTGACGGCGTTCACCAGGTACTGCGAGTCTGTATGCAGCCTGACAGTTGTGCCGTCACGTTTAAGTGCCTCGAGCCCTTTTATTGCTGCCAGTAGTTCCATCCTGTTATTGGTTGTAAGACGAAATCCATCGGAGAGTTCCTTGCGGTGGCTGCCGTAGATGAGCACTACGCCATAGCCACCGGGGCCGGGATTGCCGCTGCAGGCTCCGTCGGTATAGATAGTTACTGCATCAGCCATGGGGAAGGATAATACCGGTATTGCTAATGAACAGTCTGATTGCAATTGCTATCAGGATAATGCCGAAGAACTTCTTCAAGATATGTAGGCCGGTAGGGCCCAGGAGACGTTCAATTTTGGATGTGAGTTTGAGCACGATATAGACAATAACCGTATTCAGCAGCAGAGCGATAAGTATGTTTATTGTCTCATATTCAGCTTTCAGTGACAGGATGGTGGTTATTGATCCTGCCCCGGCAATTAGCGGGAATGCAATGGGAACAATCGTTCCCCCTCCGGGTGAGTCATGCTTGAAAAACTCTGCACCCAATACCATCTCCATCCCCAGGAGGAAGATTATAAATGACCCTGCAATGGCAAATGACCCTGCATCAATGCCGAAGATGCCGAGTAACTTATCTCCGAATATCAGGAATGCCAGGAAGATTGCCAATGATACGAATGTGGCTTTGCCGGCATGCACATCGCCTGTTTTAGCCTTAATATCCAGTATTATAGGAATAGATCCTGGTATATCGATTATTGCGAACAGGACCATGAAGCTGGCAACTATTTCAAGGAAACTTAACTGCATCTGGAAAATTTCCGCAAAGATACAAAAAAGCAGTCAGCAGTCAGCAGTCAGCAGTCAGCAGTCAGCAGTCAGCAGTCAGCAGTCAGCATGGGACTGAGGACTGAAGACTGAAGACTGAGGACTGCTGACTGTGGGCTGGTGGCGTTACTGCCTGATATCCATCTCCTCCAGCAGGTAGCCTGCACCGGAATAGATATCCATCACCCAGAGAACGTAGCGAATATCAACAGCGATGCATCTCTGAAGGTCGGGCTCAAACGCTATATTGCCTGTCATGGCCTCCCAGTTTCCGTCAAAGGCCAGGCCGATAAGTTCGCCATTACCATTGATGACCGGGCTGCCGGAGTTGCCACCGGTAATGTCAGTGTCGCTTATGAAGCATACGGGCATATAACCGTCAGCGGAAGCATAACGACCATACTCCTTCTTGTTGTTCAGATCTATCAGACGCTGCGGCAGGTCAAACTCATAATCGCCCTCTTTATATTTCTGCACTACACCATCAAGGGTAGTATACCAGTTATAATGAACGGCATCATAAGGGTAATAGTCGAGCACCTTGCCGTAGGTAAGTCTCATGGTTGAGTTGGCATCCGGATACTCTGTTTTGTCCGGCACGTATTGCATCACACCGGCCATATAAGTGCGCTGTCCTTTTGAGAGGTCGGCATTGTATTCAGCCAGATCCTTCATTAGTTTAGAGCTTACGGTGTTTACCGATTTTGCCATAATGTATGCAGGGTCTTTCGTGAGCACTTTGAGACTGGGTGCTGCAAGGAATGCTCCAAGCTTCTCAGCTGAGACGAAAATCGATTTCGCAAACATATCATCGACAAAAGCATCCACATTACCTTTGAACTTTGTGTCAATTATCGAATAGAAGTCCGGCCAGTACATGGGATCGATATCTGCCTTGTACAGCTTTATAGTTGCTTTCGTGGTCTTCAGGTCGGTGGGGAAGTTATAGTTGCCGTAAAAACCGTCAACACTTCTCTTCAGCCTGCTGATCATCCCGTCAATCTTGGCTTTATCTTTTCCGGCGAGAGCCTCTTCAAGCATTGTCATCTGGCCTGCAAAATTTACCATTTCGGTGGAGCTTCTGAAGATTTCTGAAATATACTGTTGGGCATTGAATTTTCCTGCCCTGTTTTTGACAGCGTTCTCTATCAGTGGGAGTGCGTTGCCGTATTTTTCAACCCTGATAGGATCAGCTTTGACCCACTTCATAAAGCCAGCCTCGAAAGCTGCCTTCTTCTCTGCAGTGCGCAGACGGATGAGGCCAGCGTTCTGACCGATTGAGAACTTCCAGTAGTTTGATCCACCTGAGTACTTTGAGGCGTACTGAATGTTGACCTTCGGGTCAGCCATCATATCTGCCATCCATATCTCCTGGCGTACACCACGAATCTTGATCCTGTTGGCATTGGTGATATTCATTGTCTCGTCAACCTCGTATGAGGTCATATATCGGGTGGTACCGCCCGGGTAACCGATTACCATTGCAAAGTCATCTTTCTGAAGGTTCTTGATAGAGACAGGCAGGTAATGCTTTGGTTTGAGAGGCACATTGTCCTTTGAATACTGGGCCGGCTTACCGTCAGGGCTCATATAAACCCTGAAGACGCTGAAGTCACCTGTATGGCGGGGCCATGTCCAGTTGTCACTATCATGTCCGAACTTACCTATTGAGTTAGGAGGTGTTCCTACAAGCCTCACGTCGGAGTATATTTCATATACAAGCAGGAAATACTGGTTTCCGCTATAGAAGGCGGATACGCGGGCGTTGTAGTTGTTCCCCTCTTGTGCAGCGGCAGTGATTGCTGAGCTCTCGGCCATGATTGCTGCGCGACGGTCAGCTTCAGTCATATCATTGGTTGTTTTGGCCAGTACACGTTCAGTTACGTCTTCGATACGCACCAGGAAGGTTACACTGAGTCCCGGGTTGGGCAGCTCTTCGGCATTAGACATTGCCCAGAAGCCATTGTTGAGATAGTCGTGCTCCACGGTGCTATGGCGCTGTATCTGACCGTATCCGCAGTGGTGGTTGGTGAGAAGGAGGCCGTTGGGTGAAACGATCTCAGCTGTACATCCGCCGCCAAAGATGACGATGGCGTCTTTTATGCTGGCATGGTTGAGGCTGTAGATATCTTCCGCTGTCAGCTTCAGCCCCATGTCAGTCATGGTGCCTATGTTGAGCTTCTCGATGAGCGGCAGCAGCCACATCCCTTCGTCAGCCTTTAGCTGTGGGGCTGAGAAGACTGCAAGGATTACAAAAATTGATAGAAATTTTCTCATAATTTATGTTGGTTTTAAATTTTGCTAATTGTCAAAGATATCACAATACTGCTTCGGCAAATCTGACTTTAATCACTTTGATAAATTAGATTCGCCGAATTCTCTGCCGTTCGGAAGACCTGTTGACTGAGCCGGGCTCCCCGACAGATGGCGGACCATTTTGCTGCACCGGGCTCCCCGTCAGTCGGGAGACCACTTCCTTGCCTCCGCTGCAGGATATTTGGCCGCAGCCTATTGCGGCGTTCATACCAAATTTGCCATTTTATAAGAAAGGAAGCTCTTTTTGCATATTGAGGAGCTTGAAAGAGAGGCGATGCCACGGGCTTGGGCCGTTTATGGCAATTGCCTTCCGATGTTCGGCAGTAGGATAGCCTTTGTTATTTCTCCATCCGTAATGTGGAAAAAGAGCGTCAAGTTCCTCCATGTAACGATCACGTTCTGTCTTTGCCAGCACAGAGGCGGCAGCGATGGAGAGGTAGGTGGCGTCGCCACGTACAATAGTTTGATGGGGAATATTCTCATAGGAATAGAACCTGTTGCCGTCTATCAGCAGAAGCAGCGGCGTCACCTTCAGTCCTGCTATTGCCCTGTGCATGGCTGTGATAGATGCACGCAGGATATTCATTGTATCTACCTCAGTATTGCTGCATGAGGCTATGCTCCAAGCTATGGCATGCGACATGATCTCCCCGCGCAGTCTCTCACGCTGTCTGGCGGTCAGTTGTTTCGAGTCGTTCAGCTCCTTGTTGCGATATCTCTTTGGTAGTATCACTGCAGCAGCATAGACAGGTCCGGCAAGGCATCCGCGACCGGCCTCGTCACATCCTGCCTCCCTGATACCATCAAGATAGAAAGGCTTGAGCATCAGGTATTCTTTTGTGTCGATTTGACAATGCAGTCCCACATCTCAGCGGCTGCCTTCTCCCAGGTGTATCTCACCGAGTTTTCTCTGCCCTCCCCGGCAAGCCGGCGGCGCAGCGGCTCGTCAGCGACGAGCCGTGCCATAGCCGCGGCTATGGCACCTGTGTCAGCAGGGCTGACGCAGAGCGCCGCCCCGCCACTCACCTCAGGCAGCGAGGTGGTGTCTGACAGTATGCA
The DNA here is from genome assembly GCA_964418865.1 of uncultured Rikenella sp. Lineage (GTDB taxonomy): Bacteria > Bacteroidota > Bacteroidia > Bacteroidales > VadinHA17 > SR-FBR-E99. Next base: position 18,443 of record CAYQNT010000008.1, on the reverse strand, counting down.
TGGCGTGCCACAACGCTGTGCCTCTATAACGGGGATGCCAAAACCCTCAAGCCATGGCACGAACACCAGAGCCTCTGCCCCTCCGTAAAGCCTCCTCAGCACATCGCGCCTGACAGAGCCGGTAAAGAGTATATCAGCAGCAAACGGAGAAGCATGCAGTAGCCTGTCTATCTCCCTGGTAAGGTAAAGCCTGCGCCCTGCAAGAAGCAGAACATGATCACTGTCGTTGTCGCGCCTGTAAAGTTCAAATGCCCTTATGACAGCCTCGATATTCTTTCGTGGTGAGAAGTTGCTGACGAACAGAAAATAACGCCTTCCACCCGTAAACTCCATACGTGTCTCCGAAACCTCGCCTGGCAGCGGGGGTGAATAAAGTGCTGCTACTCCGTTTGATACTACATCAATCTTGTTGCGATCAATGCTATATGTTGCTGCTATATCTTCAGCTGAAAACTGCGAGACGGTGGCCACTCTTGCCGCCTTACGGGCAAACATAGGGAAATTGCGACGGTAATACCTGCCTATATATCCTGGTATATCACCCGGACGGTGTTCATGGTTCAGATCATGTATCACAGGGATGCAAGGCACATCTGTTCTCATAGGTATGATGCCGTCAGGTGCAACGAACAGGTCAGCCCCTATATGCCTGAGGACAGGCGGCAGCAGTATCTCATGCCAGACGTACCACAAGAGTGGATGTGCCGTTCGCAGCGGTATGGTTATATATTCAACATTATCACCCTCCACAGGCAGCACCTTATGTCTCCTGTCGCCGATAAGCACAAAGCGATGCTCAGGATGGTCCCTGACGATTCCCTTTACAACCTCACTGGTGAACCATCCGATGCCGTCATGTGGAACAGTTTTGAGTGTACGTGCATTAATTGCAATAATCATTTCCCGCTGAGGCTTCTGAGCTACAAATGTGGCAATTAATTTATAAATTGGCATTCACTTTTTTCCCATCCTATAGCATTTTGAGGCGAAAGTTTCTGGTAAATATTGCCTTCCTGCTGACAGTGAGTATCCTGGTGAAGACTTTCTGGGTGCTGGGTATTGACCGTACCGTACAGAATGTCATCGGAGAAGCGGCCTACGGCAGCTACTTCTCTCTATTCAGCTTCTCGGTACTCTTCACCCTGCTGCTTGACATGGGGCTTTCAGGGTTCAATAACAGGGCTGTCTCAGCCGATCCATCAAGAGTGAAGCTTTATTTTGGTAATGTGCTACTGCTGAGGCTCCTTCTCACTGCTGCCTATTTTTTAGTCACCCTTGCCATGGCCCTGGCTCTCGGTTATAAAGGATGGCAGATATCCCTTCTGCTGGTTCTCATGCTCAACCAGGTTATGGCATCAATGATCCTCTGGCTGCGCTCAAATATCAGCGGCATGCAGTTCCTCTTTCTCGACAGCCTGCTCTCTGTTGCCGACAGGCTGGTAATGATCATCATCTGCTCGGTCTTGCTGTGGGGAGGGGTCACGCATGGCGACTTCAATATCAGGTGGTTTGTATGGTCACAGACAGCAGCATATTTCATTGTGATGTGTGTTGCCCTGGTCATTGTCATAAGAAGAGGGGGCGTCTCACGGGTAAGACCCGATTTCAGTGTGCTCAGAAGCATCATCATAACAGGACTGCCCTATGCCGCAGCGGTGTTTGCCATGACTCTCTACTGGCGTATTGACGCTGTAATGATAGAGAGGCTGCTACCCAACGGCGCCATGGAGGCAGGTATCTATGCCCAGGCCTTCAGACTCTTTGATGCACTGTCAATGTTTCCGGTTATGTTCGGAGGACTTCTCCTTCCAATGATGTCAAGGGGACTCTCCCGCGGCAGTGATATACGGCCGCTGGCTTCAATGGCCTGCCTCATGTTACTGGTGCCGCTGGGTATCGGAGCGGTGACAATGGCTGCCTTCCCGGTGGAGATACTTGACCTGCTCTATACCTCCCCGTCAGAGAATGCAGTAAATGCTTTCACCATACTGATGCTGACACTTCTGCCGGTAGGTTTGATATATATCTACAGCACCATTCTTACTGCTGCGGGCCGCTTCAGGCTGTTGGGAGCGATCACTATGTCAGGACTGGTCCTTAATATCCTCATTAACAGCCTGCTCATTCCTTCTTATGGTGCTGCCGGTGCTGCCGGTGCGGCTCTCGTCACTCAGTGGGTAGTGGCGCTGGCATGCACAATCGCAGTGAGGAAGACGATGTTCAGGATAGTCAGCACGAAGAGGGTGTTGCTCTGCATATTTATGTTGGTTGTCACTTATGGTGCAGGCCGCCTGCTGAGGCTGACAGGCATGCACTGGGTCACTGCGGCCTCTGTTCAGCTGGCAGCAGGATTTGCCATGGCCTTCGCTTTCAGGCTGATTGCGCCTCTTAAAAGCCTGAGACTGATTATGGAGAATCCAGATTCTATTTAAGATTAATTTTTTGCCACAGCCTTCAGCCTTCAGCCTTCAGCCTTCAGCCTTCAGCCTTCAGCCTTCAGTCTCCAGTCCACAGTTCACAGTCCACAGTCCACAGTCTACAGTCTTCAGCCTTCAGTCTAAATCGACGGCTGCTGACCGCTGACTGCTGACTGCCGACTGGTTGTTGCTCCCTGCTGACTGCTGACTGTTGACTGCTGACTGGTTGTTGCTGACTGCTGACTGATCTGTGCTCCATGCTCTCCCGATTCTCGGGACTTCGTCTCCGCCAGCTGGCGGATCCTTGCCTGCCCCATGCCCCAAGCTCCAAGCCCACAGCCCACAGTCCACAGTCCACAGCCTTCAGCCTTCAGCCTCCGGTCCTCAAGTTTTTTACTGACTGCTGACTGAGAGGTGCTGACTGGTTGTTGCTGAATGCTGACTGCTGACTGCTGACCGCTGACTGGTGATTGCTGACTGGTTGTTGCTGACTGGTTGTTGCTGACTGCTCCCTGCTCCACGCTCCATGCCAATTGCTGACTGCTATGTGCTTTTTTCCTATATTTGCGCAAAATAATTCTCATCATGATAAATAATGATCAGATAAAAGACCTCATGGAACGCAGGGATGCGTTAAGGGGGTATCTTTGACATCGATGATAAGTTAAAGGAAATCAAGGAGAAAGAGGAGCTTAGCCGGGCCCCGGGCTTCTGGAATGATTCTAAAAAAGCCGAGGAGCTCCTGAAGGAGATCTCCCTGGTAAAGAGCTGGACCAAGGCCTTCATGGTGGCAGACACAGCTGTTGAAGATCTGCTCGTGCTCTATGACTTCTATAAGGAGGATGAGGTGACTGATACAGAGATTGTCAAGCAGTATGACATCGCTCTGGCAGCCATGGAGAAGCTTGAGCTGCGTAATATGCTCAGACGTGAAGAAGACCAGCTGGGAGCCGTGCTGAAGATCAACGCCGGCGCCGGAGGCACAGAGAGCAATGACTGGGCTCAGATGCTGATGAGGATGTACCTCATGTGGGGCGAGAATAATGACTATAAGATCACTGAAGCATATTACCAGCCTGGTGATGAGGCAGGGATAAAGACCGTCACCCTCGAGTTTGAGGGTGAGAACGCCTATGGATATCTCAAGAGTGAGAACGGCGTACACCGCCTGGTGCGGATATCACCATTCAATGCCCAGGGCAAACGACAGACGACATTCGCGTCAGTATTCGTGGCACCGCTGGTTGATGATGACATAACCGTGGAGATCAATCCTGCTGACATCACTTGGGAGACCTTCCGGTCATCAGGTGCAGGAGGCCAGAACGTCAATAAGGTGGAGACGGCGGTAAGACTACGCCATGCCCCGACGGGACTGGTCATTGAGAACCAGGAGACACGCTCACAGGGACAGAACAAGGAGAACGCCCTCCGCCTGCTCAGATCACATCTCTATGAGATGGAACTCAGGAAAAGACTTGACGAACAGTCAAAGATAGAGGGAGCCAAGAAAAAGATAGAGTGGGGCTCACAGATACGATCATACACCCTGCATCCATATAAGCTGGTCAAAGACCTGCGTACAGGATACGAGACAGGAAACGCACAAGCCGTCCTCGATGGTGAGCTGGACGAGTTCATAAAAGCATACCTTATGGAGTTCGGTGGCAGCTAGTTAGTCGTTATGATAAAAAGCATTGTTTAAAAGCTTAACAGTCCGTTTATTTACACGTTGCAACAACAGCATTCCTGATGGATAAAAAAGAAAGGTTATTTGAAAAATTCCCACCCATTTCCACTGACAAATGGATGGAACGGATCACAGCAGATCTCAAGGGTGCCGATTTCAGCAAGAAGCTGGTATGGAAGACACGTGACGGTCTGGCTGTCATGCCTTTTTACAGGCAGGAAGATATTGAAATGCTGCCTCACTGCGGGTTTCTGCCCGGCGATTACCCTTATGTAAGGGGAGCACGTATCTCTGACAACAGCTGGCTGGTACGGCAAGATATAATTGTAAAGGAATATAAGGCTGCTAATAAGAAGGCCCTGGATATACTGATGAGAGGGATAACCTCGCTTGGCTTCGTGATAGAAGACCCCCAGTCTATCAGCGTTGATAATATATCACAGCTGCTCAAGGGAATACATCTTGAAAGCGTTGAGGTGAACTTCATGACTCCGGGTATGGCAAAAGAGCTTTTTGCAGCTGTGGAGTCCGTGCTGCTGACTATGGGCGCTGACACCGGTAAGGTTCAGATGTCTATCGCTGCCGATCCTCTTGGCAGACTGGCCGCTAACGGCAAGCTCTGCGTCTCCGTTGAGCAGGGGATAGATTATCTGGCAGACCTTGTCAGGGCGTCAGCCACCGTGACGGGAATGAAGTGCCTTGAGCCCTCAGGGACCATTTTCAGTAACGCAGGCGTTGGTCCTGTGGCGGAGCTGGCATACACTCTGTCACTGGGGAATGAATATATGGCCTCGCTGACTGAAAGAGGTATCACCCCGGAGAGGGCTGCGCAGTCAATGAGATTCACCTTTGGCGTAGGGCCCGACTTCTTCCCTGAAATAGCTAAAATTCGTGCAGCAAGAATGCTCTGGGCTGTTATTGTCAAAGGATACGAACCAAAAAATGATGAAGATGCCCTGATGCATATCCACTCTGTCACCGGCAGATGGAACAAGACACTCTATGATCCTTTTGTCAATATGCTGAGGACACAGACAGAAGCAATGTCGGCGGCGCTTGGCGGAGCTGAGTCGATCACCGTGGAGCCCTTTGACACAGTCTTCCGCGACGCTAATGAATTCTCGGAAAGGATAGCACGAAACCAGCAGCTGCTACTGATGGAAGAGGCACACCTTGACAAGGTGGCTGACGCGGGTGCAGGGTCATATTATATTGAGGAGCTGACTTCACTTATTGCCCATGAGGCATGGAAGCTCTTTCTGGAGCTGGAGGAGCAGGGCGGATTCCTCAAAGCATTGCAGAAGGGGATAATCCAGAAGAAGATAAACGAAGCAGTAGTATCACGCAAAAGCGATATAGCCAGAAGACGGGAGACGCTGCTGGGCACCAACCAGTATCCTGACTTCACAGAGAAAAAGGCTCCGGAGCATGAGCCCTCGAAATTATTCAATGAGTATTCCCCACCGCCGGATGAGGAGGTCACACCCATCATAGCGTCACGCGGTGCCGAGGAGTTTGAGAAGCTCAGACTGGCCACGGAGAGCAAAGGACGCCGCCCTCTTGCATTCATGCTCACCATCGGCGACATAGCCATGCGCAGGGCACGTGCCCAGTTCTCATCAAATTTCTTTGCAGTGGCTGGCTATGATGTGCGGGATAACAATGGCTTTGCTACCGCTGATGACGGTGTCAAAGCAGCACTGGAGGCTAAAGCTGATATCATCGTCATATGCAGTTCGGATGACGAGTACGCAACCCTGGCAGGGGAGATCTTAAGGATGGTCAACGGGAAGGCTGTTATAGTAGTTGCCGGTAACCCGCCTTGCACGGATGCCCTTAAGGCAGAAGGACTGGAACACTTTATCAGCATCCGCTCGAATGTGCTGGAGACACTGCAGATGTTCAACAGGATACTGGGAATAAATTGACCGGAGATGAGTAAGAGACCAATATTTACAGAGAATGACCCTGACAGGGTGACCGTAACCTCAAGGAACATACAGAAGTGGGAGAGAGATAACAACATTATTCCTGATTGGGAGACCCCGGAACGGATACGGCTCAAAAGCGTATATTCCAAGGATGACATGCAAAACATGGAACATCTTGAGTATGCGGCCGGATTACCTCCTTTCCTCCGTGGCCCCTATTCGGCCATGTTTGCCATGAGGCCCTGGACCATCAGGCAGTATGCCGGGTTCTCCACGGCAGAAGAGTCCAATGCCTTCTATCGCCGTAACCTGTCAGCCGGACAAAAAGGACTGTCAGTGGCCTTTGACCTGGCCACCCATCGTGGTTATGACTCAGACCATGAGCGCGTTGCCGGTGATGTTGGCAAGGCTGGCGTAGCAGTAGACTCCGTCCTTGACATGAAGATCCTCTTTGACCAGATACCCCTGAGCCAGATGTCGGTCTCCATGACTATGAATGGTGCGGTGCTCCCTATCATGGCCTTTTACATCGTTGCCGGACTGGAACAAGGTGCAAAGCTGGAGGAGCTGCAAGGCACTATCCAGAATGACATACTAAAGGAGTTCATGGTTCGCAACACCTACATCTATCCTCCTGCCTTCTCAATGCGTATCATCGCTGACATCTTCAGGTACACTACTGAGAAGATGCCCAAATTCAACAGTATATCCATCTCGGGTTATCACATGCAGGAGGCCGGTGCTACAGCTGATATAGAGCTTGCATATACCCTTGCCGACGGGCTTGAATACCTGCGCACAGGAGTCAGCACCGGCATGAGTGTTGATGAGTTTGCACCCCGTCTCTCATTTTTCTGGGGCTGCGGACTGAACTTCTTCATGGAGATAGCCAAGATGAGGGCTGCCCGTATGCTGTGGGCAAAGATTGTTAGTGAGTTCAACCCTAAGAACCCTAAGTCGCTGGCTCTGCGTACCCACACACAGACTTCAGGATGGAGCCTCACAGAACAGGATCCGTTCAACAATGTGGGTCGTACCTGCATAGAGGCCATGGCCGCGGCCCTGGGTCACACACAGAGCCTGCATACAAATGCCCTGGACGAGGCCATCGCATTGCCGACAGACTTTTCCGCAAGGATAGCACGCAATACACAGATATTCCTTCAGGAGGAGACAAATATATGCAGGGCTATTGATCCGTGGGCCGGGTCATACTTTGTTGAGACACTCACCCATGAGATAGCTCATAAGGCATGGGAACTGATAAAAGAGGTGGAGAGCCTCGGCGGAATGGCTAAGGCCATTGAGTCAGGCATCCCAAAGATGAGAATAGAAGAGGCTTCAGCGAGAGCACAGGCAAGGATCGATTCCAAGGCACAGACCATCGTGGGACTTAACAAATACAGGCTTGAGAAGGAAGATCCGCTGGAGACCCTGGAGGTTGATAACAGCGCTGTGCGTGAATCTCAGGTAAAAAGGCTGGAGCAGATGAAGGCATCACGTAACGAGGATGAGTGCCAGAAGGCACTGGAGGCCATCACGCGTGCCGCTGAGACAGGAGAGGGCAACCTCCTTGAGCTGGCTGTTGTGGCGGCATCAAAGAGAGCAACCTTAGGTGAGATATCATATGCATGTGAAAAAGTAGCCGGGAGATATAAAGCAGTGATAAGAACAATTTCAGGAGTTTATTCATCAGAGTACAAGTCAGACTCTGATTTCGAGGAAGCTAAAGCTCTGGCAGCAGAGTTCGCCACGAAGGCGGGAAGACAGCCCCGCATTATGGTGGCTAAAATGGGACAGGACGGCCATGACCGTGGAGCCAAGGTAATATCAACCGGATACGCTGATATAGGGTTTGATGTTGACATCGGGCCACTGTTCCAGACACCTGCCGAGGCTGCCAGACAGGCAGTGGAGAACGACGTTCACCTGCTGGGTGTGTCAAGCCTTGCGGCAGGACACAAGACACTGGTACCACAGGTCATCAGTGAGCTGAAGAAACTGGGACGCGAGGATATTATGGTCATTGCCGGAGGTGTAATACCCCCGCAGGACTATCAGTTTCTGTATGATGCCGGGGTAGCTGCAATATTCGGTCCGGGTACCTCAGTATCGAAAACGGCAAAACAGATATTAGCTTTACTTTTGCAGACAGTATGAGGATAGTCTATCTGATAACCATCGTGGCCCTGCTCTTACTGGCTACAGGCTGCCGTTCTTCAAGAAGCGCGGCAGTAGAAAATGCACAGGCACAATCCGTCGCGGCTATAGAATCTACTAAGGCTCCTGTGGTTGCATTGGCTGAGACATCAAAGCCGGCCTCAGAAGAGGCTGCAGAATCCGCAAAGGCACTGTCCGGCGAGGCCGCTGACCATGGAATGGATTTCTGGGACGCTACCACATGGCTACTTGGCGACATCAGCCCGGTGAGGTTCATTAATCCGCCTCATTCATCATGGTATTTAAGCGGGTACAAAGATTACCAGCCTGACCCGGATATCATGGCACAGCTAAGGAAGGTTGATATTGATGGTTATACTATAACAATAGTCCTTGGATCATGGTGCCCCGACAGCAGGAGAGAGGTGCCCCGCTTCATGAAAATTGCCGATATGTGGGGCTTCCCTAAAGATAGAATCAGGTTCATTGGTGTGGATATAAATAAAATAGCACCCCTTGCAGATTATCAGGAACTTGACATTGATAGAGTTCCAACATTCATTTTTTATAAAAATAATTCAGAAGTGGGACGCATCATTGAGGTTCCTGTCACGTCTTTAGAACAGGATACTAGAATTATCCTGACAGGAAAAGCGGTTACAGGACCGGGATCTACAGATCTACAG
>CAYQNT010000008.1:0-9549 GCA_964418865.1 uncultured Rikenella sp. | reverse complement strand
AAAATAAGAATTACTTAATACTTGATCCAATGGAAGAAGAAAAAACCAGAAATCAGTCGGGTTTGGGTGTAGGAGCTCTCGTGTTAGCCATAATAGCGTTTCTGATATCAGTGGTGCCCTGTATCGGCATAACAGCATGGGTACCGGCAGCGGTAGCCATCGTCCTGGCCATCGTTGGCCTTGCTAGACCCAAAAACAACCAGGGGATGCTCGTAGGAGGCCTCGTGGTTGCTATTATTGCACTTATGATCTCAGTTTCACAGATCTTTGTTATCGGCAAGATTGCCAATAAATCAGGTAACTGGCCAACGAATATAGAAAAGGTGATAAATGAAGTTAAGAGCGACCTTGAAAAAGAGTTTGGTGATAGCGATGTGACCATCAGGATCAATAGTGATGACGATACCATAGAGATCAAGGCCTCATCCAAAAGGAACGAGCTGAAAGACAGGCTTGAGGAGCTTGAAGGCGACACTGACACTATTAAAGGAGGTGCCGTAAAGGACACTACTACGGGGCAGTGGTGAAGCTGAGTCCTCACGGCAGGCCTTATTTTTTTATTAACATCATACTTGCAGGAGTAATCGTGTTTATCATGGGTTACTCCTTATTTTATTCCCCCGGGGAGAACCATTACCCCGTGCCTTGTATACATGAGAAGATAACAGGAGAACCATGCCCATCATGCGGCCTATCTCATGCTTTCTCACTCATTGTCCGTGGCAGGGTTGATGAGGCACTCGAATGGAACAGTCAGGCGTTGCGGGTCTTTCTCTTCTTTTCATTGCAGTTAGTTATGCGCATTTCGCTGGGCGCATGGGCAATAGCAGGTAAAAAGTGCCTGAGACAGGTTGTCATCATTGACGCTGTTGTCTCTTCTGTGATGGCACTGACAGCCTTCTATCCCTTCATGAGGTCACTGTGGCTTATGCTCCTCTGATGCTCCTCCGGCCCGTATTGACTAACGTACTCCTGCTCCTCTGCAACTGATGCTCCTCTGATGCTCCTCCGGCTCACTGTAGCTGACCCTTTCCTGGGGCTCTTATGATGTTTTTCCGGATATCAGCTGCTGAAAAGCCGGTTTATGGCATCATACACAAGATGGCTCTCAAAACCTTTTCCGAGAGCATGTCGTAACAGTTTACCCTTCAGGTCGGTTCTGTTTTTTGCCTTTATCTTCTTACTCTGCTCTTCCAGCGTCTTTGTCAGGAAGTCCAGATACTCCCCGTCGTCAATAACTTCCATCGCTGAAGCAATAGCTGCGGGATCAACCTTTTTGCTCCTGAGGCCCATAGTTATCTTGACCTTGCCCCAGCGGCTATGCTTGTAATGGTCATTGACAAAAGCCCGGCTGTACCTGTACTCATCAATGAATTTTTCACTGATAAGCTTATTGATGATCCATTGCTTTGTCTCGTCGTCTTTAGCTCCCCACCTGTCAAGAAGAGAGTTGATGTCACTTATACAGTATTCCCTTCCGGAACATATTCTCATTGCTTTCTGTAGGAGCTGCTCTCTTTCTTTATTCTCATCCATCTCTCTCAGCCTTTATGATCCTTGGTTTTCCTCTTATGTCTTCTATGATGCGTACCTGCCGGTACACCTCCGCAGTGAAGAGCGCGGCCGTCTCAGAGGCAAAGGACTCATTCACCTCCAGCCAGAGGCAGCCTCTCGGCAGGAGGAGTGTAGCAGCAGTGAAGGCTATTGCACGGTAGTATAACAGGGGGTTGTTGTCAGGCACAAAGAGTGCATGATGCGGCTCATGGTCAAGCACATTGACATGCATCGCTTTTTTTTCGCTCTCCGTGACATACGGAGGGTTGCTTACGATAATGTTGCTCATGGGCAATGACGAGAGGTCACTGTTGAAGATATCAGCGTTGGCAAGGCTGACGGCGGCGCCTGTCAGCTTTATGTTGCGTGCGGCCACCTTCAACGCTGCCGGAGAGTTATCCGTTGCCACCGTTGTTGAACCCGGAAACGCCAGCGAGAGGGCTATGGCTATACATCCTGACCCGGTACACAGATCAGTGCTCACGCCTGCAAAGCCACGGTTCTCATTAATGATCATCGCTGTCATCTCCTCAGTCTCCGGCCTTGGTATCAGTACTCCCGGCTCCACACCAATCCTGTGACCGCAGAACTCTGTATACCCGGTTATATACTGCAGCGGCTCACCGGCGGATGCCCGGGTTGCAGCGTCAAGTATCTTCATGCCAGCCTCTTCCTGTACATACCTGTCGCCGAAGGCCAGCTGAGCGGCACTGCTCACACCCGCATACTCCGTGATGATGGCTGATGCCAGCGCAGCAGCCTCCTCCGGAGGCCATGATTGTTTAAGCATTCCCGATATATGGCGGCGAATGTCGCTTATTGTTTGTAACTTTTCGGCCATGATTCAAAGATAGGAAATTGCTCTCATGACCCAATCGGATGACCTGAACTTCATGCTTCGCTCTCTTGACCTGGCCCTGATGGCGGAGGGACAGACCACACCGAATCCCATGGTGGGAGCGGTAGTGGTACATAATGGCATCATCATCGGAGAGGGTTATCATCTTAAGGCAGGAGAGCCTCATGCTGAGGTGAATGCTATCAATTCTGTCAGAGACCGCAGCCTGCTGTCTTCATCAACCATTTATGTGAACCTTGAGCCCTGCTCTCATCACGGACGAACGCCTCCGTGCACTGATCTTATCATCAGTAGCGGCATACGGAGAGTGGTGGCGGGCACTGCCGACACCAGCCAAAAGGCGGCAGGAAAAGGTTTCGCCCGTCTCCGGGAGGCAGGCATAGAGGTGCTGGCTGGCGTGGCAGAGAATGAGTGCCGTCATTTAAACAGAAGATTCTTTACGTGGCATGAGAAACAGCGGCCTTATGTCATACTGAAATGGGCCCGCAGCGCTGATGGTTTCATTGACCTGCTGCGCCAGCCGGGAGAGGTTGCGGAGGTCAACTGGATAACAGGCATGACCGAACGGATACTGGTGCACCGCTGGCGCGCCGCTGAAGACGCTATCCTTGTCGGAGGAGCTACCGTACGCGCTGACAATCCGGCGCTTGACGTGAGGCTGTGGAAAGGGAAGAACCCGCTGAGGGTAATCGTCAGTCGCAGCGGCTCAATGGATCAGGGGTCAAAGGTGTTTAACAAGTCAGCTGAAACACTCATCTTTACCTGTAATGATAAGCTAACCTTTTCAGGGGTAAGGGTAATCAGACTCACAGATAATGAGGACTTTGTTACTGAGATACTTACGGTGCTCCACGGCATGGGCGTGCAGTCGCTCTTTGTTGAGGGTGGCGCCTTCATCATAGGCAGTTTTGTGGAAAGCGGCCTGTGGGATGAGGCCAGGCGCTTTACAGGCCCGGTCAGGTTCGGAGAGGGCGTGCATGAACCCTTTACAGAATTCATTGCTGAGAAATCAATTCAGTATGAAAAAAGTATACTGGATTTCATGTATCATTTTCGCGGAAACAACGTATAATAACTGTTAGCAACTACTTTTATTTGTTAACAAAATATAATTTGTATTTTTGAAGTCCCAATTCGTAAAAGGACCTAATCTTATGAAACGAGGATTCTCCGTTCTTGTATTATTGTTTTTTGTTACCAGCCTGAGCGTTAATGGCCAATCGGCCAGAAAGTATATCAAGGCCGGTGAGGAGTTCATACGGAACGGCATGTTTGAGGATGCAATTGTTCAATTCACCTGCGCAATAGATGAGGCCCCGGCGTCTGTTGACGGTTATACCAGAAGAGCAAGGGCGTACGAGATGACAGGCAATTACAAACTTGCCTATGACGACTACAAGAGGGCAAATAACTTTGTGACTTATGATACGGGCATACTTTACAACCTTGGCCGTATGTGCAATAATTTGGGTGCCGGGAAGGAAATTACTCCCGGAGAGAGGAATGAATTCTACACTGAGGCCCTGTCTTACCTACAGGAGGCCATCAGGACCGATCTCCGCAATGCGAAGCTTTACACTGAGAAGGTGGTATCATTGATTGGGATGGAGTTATGGGATAAGGCTCTTGGAGCCTCCGACACAGCCCTACAGATGAGGGACGATGCCACAAACTATTATCATCAGGGCATTATTTACCAGAAGATTAATGATGACAACACTGCCAGACGCCAGCTTGAAAAGGCAGTGACAAAAGATAAATCGTTCGCGGCTGCACGCCTTGAGCTGGCCAGGGTACTCATCCGGCAGGGTGATGTTAACAGTGCTCTCGGACAGTGCAAAATGGTTATCCAGCAGGATGAAAAGAATGTTGACGCATACCTGACCCGCGCTATGGCTTATGAAGCCATGCCTGATTACCCCTCTGCCATTAATGACCTCTCAACAGCTATTCTCCTTGAGCCGGCCGGACAGTCACATTATGTTGGCAGAGGCCTCTGTTACCAGAAGGCCAACCAGCACTTTGCTGCGGTGACCGACTTTACTAAGGCGCTTACCTTTGACCAGCTTAATCCTGAAGTTTATTTTCTTCGCGCCAGATCACACGAGCTGATGCATGATTTCGAAAAGGCCGGGGCTGATTATTCAAGAGTCATCACCATTAGTGAAGAGGGCGCTTGTGCAAGTAAAATTCTTAGTGAGGCAAATGACAGGCTATTCGCCATTAATCGTGAGACCGACTCTCCTGAGGTGTTTATAGAGTCACCCGCAATATTCAACGGACGGGAGATTGAGCTGGGCGTTGACAGGAAGAGCCTGATGATCTCCGGTAAAATAACTGACAAGAGCCTGCTGGCAGGGTTCTCGATAAACAATGTGCCCGTAAAACATGAGGGTCGGGGAACAATACCTTTTGTCGCAGAGGTAGAGATATCATCCGACGATCTTCTGACTATAGTGGTGAGGGATGTTTATGACAATGAGAGCCTATTGACCTATCATATCAGACGCACAGAGACTGACCCTCCAGAGATACAGATACTTGCTCCCTACCTGATAGGAGAAAACGTAATAGTCATTGACAGCCAGGCCACACACATTGATATCGAGGGGAAGGTGCTTGATCAGAACCTGATCAGGTCTGTAAGAATTCAAAACATCAGCGCTCAGTTTTTCCCTGATAATCTTAATCCGGCGTTTATAGCAAGGGGTATCGATGTAAGTAACATTGACAATATCACCATCACGGCAGAGGACAAATACGGCAACATGACAGTTCGTGATTTTGTTCTTAATCGCGACGGTACCATTATTTCAGCGTCTAACCCCATGGGCAAGACGCTGGTGGTCTTCATAGAGAACAGTGATTATCAGGATTTTGCAGCCCTGCAGGGGCCGCCCAAGGATGCTAACCTTATCTCCGGGATACTGGAGGATAACTATCAGGTGCTGCCGGTAAAAAGGCTAAGGAATCAGACCAAGCAGCAGATGGAGAAGTTCTTTGCAATTGATCTTCGTGATGAGGTCAAGGCGAAACAGATCAAGTCGCTGGTAATCTGGTTTGCCGGTCATGGGAAGTTTATCAACGACGTGGGCTACTGGATACCTATTGACGCCCGCCGTGATGAGGAGTTCTCCTATTACAGTTTGAATACCCTTAAGGCCTCTATGGAGACATATATGAACTACCTTACCCATGTTCTGGTGATAGCCGATGCGTGCGAATCGGGTCCTAGCTTCTATCAGGCCACGAGGTCTGACCTTATAGTCCGTAGCTGCACCGACTGGAGGGCAACCCAGTTCAAGTCGAGCCAGGTCTATTCATCTGCCGGTTATGAGCTTGCAGTTGATGACTCACAGTTCTCACGTACCTTTGCCAACACACTTCGCGCAAACCCCAATTCATGCATAGCTATTGAGGAGATTGTGATGCAGGTTACCAAGGCAGTTTCTCTGAACAATCAGCAGAAGCCCAGATTCGGAAAGATAACAGGCCTTAAGGATGAGGACGGTACGTTTTTCTTCGTAAAGAAATAATCTGATGTACAGAAGAAGCAGTAATAGCGGGGTATATTCATTTTTCCTGTCAGCATGTCTGCTTCTTAGCCTTTATCTTATTTCCAGTAATGCATACGGGCAGAAATATTACTTTGAACATTACGGCTCCAAAGAGGGGCTGAGTGCCTCAAAAGTCTATACCGTCATCCAGGACGCCAATGACTTCATCTGGCTTGGTACCGGTAGTGGTGTGACCAGGTTTGACGGGCTGAGGTTTGAGAATTTCTCAACATCAGACAGCCTGGCTCCCGGTGGGGTAAAGAGCATCTGTGAGGATAGCAGCGGAAGGATATGGCTGGGGCATATCGGTGGAGGCATGTCGATGGTAGAAGACAATGTCATTAAGAGGGTCTTCTTCTCCCCATCGCTATTCATCGGCGTTGACTCAGCCCGTATCTATGATTCAGTCAGTCCCGTGAAAAGCCTGACCGGCGATGTTACCGGAATAGTAGAGTATGAGGGATTTCTTTGGGTGGCAACCTCACATGGGGGAGCTCTTCGTCTTGACATGCCTGGACGTGGGATCACCCTGATGACCGGCCAGCAGTTCATGGGCAGGCAGGGACTCAGTAATGATACATTCGGGTTCTACTGCGATCATGGCGGAAACCTCTTCTGTATCACTGACATGGGCATTAAGAAGTATGACCATGCAAGTGACAGGTTCATTCCGTTTAATCCGGAAGGCCTCACCAGGTATTTCCAGACAACCACTATTTTTGAAGACTCCCGGGGAAACATGTGGTTTGGAACATTTAACGGAGGGTTGTACAGGCAGGATAAGGAGACGGGTCAGATGGGCTTCTATGACACTCGCAACGGACTGTGGGGTAACTTCGTGACATCCATTATTGAAGACTATCGCGGCAATATATGGGTAGCAACAATGGAAGACTGGGAGAGCAGGGGAGGACTAACGGTCTTTTCACCTGAAGGAGCCCTCGTTTTGAACAATACCAACGGGTTGCTTGCGCAACATATTCTCTGCATGATAGAGGATAAGGAGAAGAATATACTTATTGCTGACCGTGATGCAGGCCTCTTTATTTACAAGGGTGACCACCTTATCTCTTTCCTGGCCCCGGAGTTCATGCCGTCAAATGACGTATTCGCACTTGCTCAGGACCCTACCGGCAGATATTGGTTCGGCACCAATAAGGGTCTCTCACTCTATAATCCTGCGAAAAAAGGTGATGGCCGTGTCAGGCTGAACAACTTCCCACCGGCAATTGAAGGCTCACAGATAAGCATCATCATTCCTGATAACAACGGACATGTATGGATAGCTACATCCGGTGATGAGGTTTACAGGTATGACCTTAATGAAGGGAGTTACCGGTAT
Organism: uncultured Rikenella sp.; assembly: GCA_964418865.1. Lineage (GTDB taxonomy): Bacteria > Bacteroidota > Bacteroidia > Bacteroidales > VadinHA17 > SR-FBR-E99. The sequence goes on along the minus strand of CAYQNT010000008.1, from coordinate 2,237 downwards.
GATCTTGATCTCAACTCCAGCCTCAGGCCACTCCGTATCGCTGCCATGACTGTTGATATGAGCCACAACCTGTGGATAGGCACAGACCGGGCGCTGATATTATGGGATGAAAGCAGTAAAGAGAGCCATACTTATACGCAGATCAACGGTCTCAGCGGCAATAACATCACCTCACTCTTCTGTGATAGCAGGGGTTGTCTCTGGATAGGTACAGAGGAGAAGAACGGACTGACAAAGCATATGCCCGGAACTGACACTTTCACCCCTGTCGGTTTCAGGACAGACGCCAATCCAACTGCCATCAATGAGACCTCTGATGGCACTCTCTGGGTGGGGACGATTGATGGGTTATACGGATTAAGAAGCGATACTGTCTGGAAGAGGCTCACAGAGTCTGACGGACTGCTTATGAATTACATCAACCTGTTGCAGCCCGATACGGCCGGCAATCTTTTTATCGGAACCAACCTGGGCCTGAACAGATATGACGGCATTACAGGCAGGGTCTCGTCGTTCACTGAGAAGGACGGGTTCACAGGTATTGAGACCAGACCCAATGCCTCGTTTGCCGACAACAGGGGTGATCTCTGGTTCGGCACGGCAAACGGAGCCTTCAGGCTTACTCCCTCGAGACTGCCGCCGGTAGTTACAGAACCTGCAACACACATCTGGAGGACACTGGTCAACTATGAGACTTTTCCTATGTATGACGGCATACGCCTGGACTATACCCAGAACAGGATCATTTTTGACTTTCTGAGTATATGCCTTGTTAACCCGGCATCTGTCAGGTACCAGTTTATGCTTGAAGGCGATGATGAAGACTGGATAACCACCGACCAGAACAGGGCTATCTACTCATCACTCAGTCCGGGCAGGTATGTGTTTAAGGTGCGCGCTTCAAACAACAACGGGTTCTGGAACGAGGAGCCGGCCAGACTCTCCTTCTCAATCAGGGGGCCGGTCTATCAGACCTCATGGTTCATTATATCTGGGGTTATCTTACTTGCAGTTCTGATCTACCTACTCATCAGCCTCAGAGAGAGGACACTGCGTAGAGAGAAAGAGCTGCTGGAGCAGATGGTTGATGAGAGAACGGCCGAGATGGTCTCAAAGAGTGACGAGCTTGAAGAGAGGGACAGAGACACCACCGCCAGTATCAGGTATGCTGAACGTATTCAGGCAGCCATGCTGCCACCAGAGAATTTCTTCAATGACACCTTCGTGCTCTTTATGCCCAAGGATATAGTTAGCGGCGACTTCTACTGGATGCATGACAGCGGATTCAAGCAGTACATTGCTGCGGTTGACTGTACAGGCCACGGCGTTCCGGGAGCCTTCATGTCAATAATAGGGCATAACTCGCTTAATAAGATTATCAGGGAGAGCGGTGTCACAAGGCCATCTGATATTCTTGATCATCTGAACATCGAAGTGGTTCATGCCCTTCTTCAGCGAAGCGAGAAAGCAGTGCGTGACGGGATGGACATCTCACTTATCTCCTATGACATACTTGAGCATACCGTTGAATTTTCGGGTGCTTACCAGCCACTCTATCTTGTGCGTAATGGAAATGTTACCATATACAGGGCTGACCGCTACCCGATAGGAATGATTGACGGCCAGGCTAAGAAGAGCTTCACCAATCACAAGGTTCAGGCAATGAAGGGCGACATGCTCTATATATTTACTGACGGCTTTGCCGACCAGTTTGGTGGAGAGGAGGAGAAGAAGTTCAAGACCATTAACATCAGGACTCTGCTCAAGGAGATTTATATGTTTCCCGTAGACGAGCAAAAGCGCCTTATCGAAAAGTCGATAAGGGACTGGATGGGTGACGTCCAGCAGGTGGATGACATACTCTTTATAGGGACGAGGATACCGTAAACTAGATCCTGGCTATCACCTTCGGGTCTGCATGCCAGCCGGTATAGTTGATTAGTGCCGGCACCACCTCCTCAGCTGAGGTCACTATCTGCCATATATCCTTGTGCTCAAGCCTCATGAAGTGGCCTCTGACCATATGATCAAAGAATTCGATCAGGTGGTCATAGAAACCGTTGATGTTCATGATGACAATAGGATTATTAAACAGCCCCAGCTGCTTGAGCGTTATCACTTCTGTCAGCTCCTCAAGTGTGCCTACGCCCCCGGGCAACGCCACGGCGGCCTCTGACATGGCAAATATGGTCTTCTTCCGCTCGAACATATCAGCAGTGACTTTCATCTCTTTGACC
>CAYQNT010000007.1:11896-42354 GCA_964418865.1 uncultured Rikenella sp. | reverse complement strand
GACACAAAAGTCAGTTTTTATGACTAATTTTAAGTTTATGAATTAATCAGGTTAAAGACGTAACCAATTTTCAGTATTAAATTTTGTGGAGTTTCATACGATAAACCAATCAGAAATTTGCCCAATTCAAAAAAACCTCCAGATGAGATGCCCATGTTAATTTCTCCATCATATTTCACGCCATTTCCTTCCTCTTTAATATAGTTCCCGCCAACCAATAGATTTAAATAGAATCGATTAGGTCTTTCTTCTGAGTTTAGATACAGTCTTCCTCCCATTAATATGTTTGTCGAGTTACTCTGTCCTGTTTTACCAGATAAAAAAGAAGAGGTAATTTCGGTATATGAATAAGAAAGCTGACCTTCAAGAGAAAAATTTGATGATAGTGAATAGGATGGATTAACACCAATATGGAATCCTAATCCACTATCAAATATTGGTTTCGATACTCCTATTATTGGTGAACCAGATAAATTACCTTTTTGGGCATTTGTAAGCAGTCCAAAAGATAGAAGCGTCAGTATTAATGCGCATTTTTTTGCTATATACTTCATTCAGTTGTTCTTAAAATTGGCTTTAACGGTTGATGTTATGGTTTTGTGAGGGATTACGAGGCACTTTCCTTTCTATTTACACTAACCTTTTCTACGAGCTACGGGGCCTCTTAAAATCACTGAATTCCGAGTGCAATATACCATGTGTTGGATGCGTTATTCTGATTTTGTCCGGGTTTTTCTTTCAACCAATTGACCAAGGAAATATGCTATAATTATTGGAAGAAATGAAAATCCGACATATTTTTCTATTAACCCAAACTCATTTAATACTATCAAGCAAATAGCTGATACTACAATGAAAATCAAATCAAATATTATTTTCTTCTTGCTCATAATTTATTTTTTTGTGATTTGCTACAATGAATGCCAACGGCCTTGATATATAGTAGTTGCGTTGTTGCCAGTGTCTCTATCCTTTTTTTGTTTCTATCGATCACAGGTCTCTTTTATTTTGAGGGTGCCAGTTTTGAGCCAGGATTTGGCTTTGTATTAGGAACAAAAGCAAAAACCGTGACAGCGATGCCATTTGTTAGGTTTTGCTTTTTATTGGTATTTGTATCTCGTTGTATTTTTATCTCCCGATTTCTCAATTAATCCATTTTCAAATGCATACTTCAAATCTCTACTTGCTGTTGCTGATGATATATCCCTAAAGTTCAACAAATATTCTTTCCGTGAAAAATAGTCGTCTTTTATGATAGTTTTGAAAAAATTGATTCTATCAATATTTGTCAGCGTTACATTCTGTATGCAAAGTAATTCCTCAAGTGATTCAAGAATGATTTCAAGCATAAATTCAATAAATAAAGTTGATTCTCCTGTATTATCAGACTTTCCCAATGCTTCGTAATATTTCTCTTGTCGCTCCTTTATTAATGTTTCAATTGGTAAGTATTCAAATACAGGATAAGTAGTTTTTAAAATCAATGTTTGCCACAATCGCCCCATTCTGCCATTTCCGTCAATGAATGGATGAATGAATTCCGTCTCGTAGTGAAACACGCAACTTTTGATTAAGCATAAATCATCGTCATTCTTCAGATAGTCAAATAAATCGTTCATTAAAGGTCTAAGCATTTCGCTTTGTGGTGCGATATGAGTAATGTCAGAGCCTTTAACAATTCCGACAGATTTACTTCTAAGCCTGCCTGCTGCTTCAATAAGGCCGTTCATTAGTATTCCATGAGCTTCACAAAATGAATCAAAACTATAAGGATTAAATTTGTCCAGATTGTCATAAACCGTAATTGCATTTTTAACCTCCAGTATCTCTTTCTTTGGCCCAACTACTCGCTTGTTTTCAACTATTGCAGTAATTTGTTCAATTGTTAAAGAATTTCCTTCAATTTCGAGGGAAGAGTGAATTGTTTTAATTCTGTTTTTGTTTCGTAATTCGGTTGGGGGTTTACTTAAGTGAGCTGAGTTCACTTCACCAATTCTCTCTGAAATTGAAGCAATTAATCTTAAAATCTTTCCTGTTATTTTGTACGGAGGTTTCATTTTAATCAGCCTTGATAGTATCATATGATACTATCAAAGGTAGTAGTATTATCTCATAATTCCAGTAACTGTCTGTTTTGGAGTTATTGTTAGTAAACTTTACAATTAAAATATACGGGTTTTTGCTTGCATTATCTATAACGAGTGGCTATTGGCAATGGGCTGGATTTTTAGCACAAAGGTTCACCCGGAGAACAGAGGTTGAATTTTGCGCTTCCCTTGAAGTGAAGCTGTCCAGTCCGCCTGTCATCAGCAGATTTGTTACCTGCTCGCTTTCTCATGTTGGAAATCTTCATCATACCAAACCTGTTTATTTAACATGTTGATATATTTTTCCTCATTCTTCTTGCCCTTTTTTGAAAAGAAGAGTTTAAAATCCATCGTGGCTCTATCATCTTTACTAATAAACACGCCAGTGCAATATGGGTACTTTCTCTTACGTGTTTCTTCTAATGATTTGTCAAAAAAATAAACAGAGTCAGCACCTGGTATCTCATAGATGTAAATTGAATCAGCATTAAACATTTCACGAGCTTTTTTACCTGAGATGATGGTAACATAATCATTAAGATCAAAGCTTGCAGAGTTATTGTTTAATCGATGCGCATAGCTGTAATATAGACCAAGTGCGGTCTTTATCTCCGCCGATATTTGCCCTCGCGGACTATTTCTATCGGTCCTGACTATTGATTCTGTAGTCGATGTGTCTCTATTCAATATACGCTCTATCATAGCTAGCTTTTTGGATGATTCAATATCTTCCTCAGAAACATAACGTGGCTTAGCTGGATACATTAAAATGCAACCCTTACTTCTAAACTGAAAGATTGGGCCATACAGATTACCCGTATGTTTTTCTTTGTCTTCGCGAACTTTCCACAACACATAGTATTTATCCAGATTTTTGAGACTTTCGGGAATGTTACATTCAATACCAAATTCCTTAGAAAGATATTCAGTATAGTCGGATAGATTCTTTTGGTACCATAGATTATCCTGTGCGAAAAGATTACATGAAAATGAAAAGGCCAAAAAGACAAGTGCCACTCTATGAGTCTTCATAGTATAATGGTTATGGATAAATAATAGTAGTTATACTACCTGCTGAAATAAAGCCGGTTATATTATTTTGCTCATCAAGGTACATTATTATCCCGGATCTTTCACCACAAAACTGACTATTAACAACATGATCTGTAGAAGCGGAAGAGGGAAACCAAATAAATGGATTATCCAATGCGTTTCCTTGTTTTGGAGCATCATATGCATCCGCATTCCGATAGAAATAAAAACAACTGAGTTTATACCATCTTCAGGGACAACGTTATAGCTTCATATGCTTCACGCGACTCCTCAGTCAGACGTCCGGAGTGAGAGGGAGGGAGGTGGAGGATCAGACCCCGGATATCATGAGTGGAACCGCCGAACAAACGGATGAGTCAAAGACCAGACTGTTGCTTCGAGATCAAAAAGGGAAATAAAATCCGATGAGCTGCTAATCCCTGTTGAAGAAGTGATCTCCTTCAGGATTATATATTATTTTGAGTGCGCCAGGCAAAACTCTGACATTGAATTTCTTTGAAAAATTCAGTTCGCCGTCAACATGAAAAGGAACCTCTTCAGTAAATTCAATATTCAGTCCGGTAGTCTGGTAATAATTGACCTTTTTATCCTTAATATGGTTGCCTTTGGGAACTTTAAGTAAGATATTAAACCTCTGCAGAAGGTTCAGTCTTTTAATAGAACACACATCCAGCAGTCCGTCATTGGCCACAGCTTTTGGTGTCAGGAAAAAGCTTCCGGCGAACCTCCTGCCTATTGCAATTGTATTTATAAAGCAATCTGTCTCATCATGAGTTCCCCCGTTAATGACAGTCATTCGTTTTTCGCGGAAGAACAGGAGTGTTTTGACAATGTGCCAGATATATTTGTGAGCGCCGCCTCTTTTTACCTCGCCGGGTTCAGTATAGTTTTCAGCGGCAACCTGTGCATCAAATCCGAGTCCCATCCCGTTGAGAAAAATATGTCCGTTCACATCTCCGGCATCCATTGATATAACATTCCTCCTGAAAAAGATATCCCATTCCTTCTCAGTGAATCTTGAGGGGAATCCGCAGATCTGGATGAAATCGTTGCCCGTACCGGCAGGAACAGTACCAATAATGACATTCTTCATGTTGACCAGCGGCCGCGCAATCTCATTCATGGTGCCATCGCCGCCTACAGCAATGATATATTTGAATCCTTTTTCATAATAGAGCTCAGAGAGTTCAGTGGCATGGACCGGATATTCTGAAAGAGCAATTTCGCCATCAATATCATACTTTTTTATCATGGTCTCTATTTCAGGAATCACTGTTTTGGCATAACCATTCCCGGCGATCGGGTTAACGATAAAGACCCATTTTTCTTTTTGCATGATGTTTTTCTATTGATAGGATGATTCAATGACAGTCTTTACCGTATCAATAATCTGGCTGTCATTCATGTTTAACAGTTTTTCCTTTGAGACAGGTTTGTGAATAATGACATTCAGTTTTGAACCAAAATTTATGTAGGACTTGTTTTTTGGCTTCAGGTTGTAAAAGCCATTTAAGGTAACCGGAAGGATATCCATATCTCTTGAGCGAAAGAGATAGATAAAACCTCTGAAAAATGGGTGTATCTTCCCGTCTGCCGTTCTTGTTCCCTCAGGGAAAAGAGCCACAGACCTGTTCTTCGAAGTTTCCAGGAGGTGCTCAAGCATGTAGCGGGTATTCCTGACAGTAGGTTCTTTAAACGGAACGTAGCCGGTAAGCTTCAGGAAATGACCGAAAACCGGGACCTTAAGCAGTCGTTCGTGACCGAACCATGATATGCCCGGGTAAAATGACATGATAGCTACCATGTCGAAAAGACTGGCATGATTGGCTATCAGGATATATCTCTCGTTCTTTTGAATGTTTTCTCTGCCTTCAACATGCAGTCTCATAAACATTAAAAGGAAAACCGATTTGGCCCAGCCCTTTGTTAGTGCTCTGCTTAATAAACCGGCTCTTAACCATGATAACAGAATGAGTAGCAATACTACAACAGCGGTATGAACATAAAGAATTGCAAAAACAATTACCGATAGTATTTTATAGACGACTACCCTCTTCATTCTCCCCTATCACATTATCAGTTTAAGCATCATGATTATAATCGGGATTGTAAGCACGCTCAGTACAGTTGATACAAATACGTTTGCAGTTGCAACATCATCATTTTTACCGAGGATGTTAACCATGATTACCACATTCACCATGCATGGCATGGCTGCTTGCATCACAATTACCGGCAGAACATCTCTGTTAAGCATTAGAGGGAACAGATAATTCAGAAGTGCAAATATACCAATGAGGATGAATGGCACAATCAGCAGCCTGTTTACTGACAACAAGTATACATTCTTGTTTTTCAGCATTTTCCTGCCATCTGCATAATAGAGCACTGACCCGATATATATCATTGATAGGTAAGTGGTTGTGCTTCCCAATGCACCAACAGAGTCAAGAATTATGGGAGGCAATTTAATTGTGAGGAGAAAAAGAATGAAACCCGAGATAATAGCTATGCTGTTGATGTTGAATATTCTCATTAAACTTCCCTTGAGGCTGACCCCTTTACCCGGAGTAACAACAGCAACTCCTACTGTCCACATAAGTATATTTGAAACAAGTATAAAGATGCTACCGTAAAGGAGGCCTTCCTTTCCGAACTGTGCCGAGATCAATGGCAGTCCGAGATATATTATGTTCCCGAGCATACTGTGCAGCCTGAATATTGAACCATGGGCACCTTTCAGCCCGGCCAGCTTCGTGACGAGCCATCCCATAAAAAGCATAAAGAGAAGCACAAGCAGTGACAATAACAGTGCCTGCAGGCTGCCGGAGAGGAGCTCGGGGGTAAGGTTGATCTTGCTGAAGTTCGTAAATAATAAAGAGGGCAGGGTAACATAAAAAATGATCTTCGCGAGGAAGTCTTTTGATAAGGAACTGATCACTTTGGTCCTGGAGGCTGTCAGTCCGATTAAAACCAGGATTGCCAGCACGACAATCTGCCTGATAACGATTCCCGATGCCATTATGGTAGAGTCATATGATTTATGAAAGAGAGCTTTCTCATCAAAGCATGATTCCCCTCACGGGTTTTATCTTGAGTAAGATTTGAAGAAGCGAAATTAAAGTTTTATTCCTGATTTGAACATATATCCGGAAAAGCTGTTTACCCGCTGAATCATGTGGGACGCAACGTGAGATTTTTACTAACTTAGTTGCAGTAAGTTGAAGGGAAATAATGACTGAAGAAGAGAAGGAGATAATACGTAATCAGATCAGGCGCGAACTGGTACGACTTGAAAAGTCAATTGATATCCTCACGGAACTGACCAGCGAGGAGGTACAGTCAGATGCTAACGACTGGTTCACATCCAAGGAGAGTAATCCGTCAAAGGAGATTAATGAGATGGCTCTTGAGAAGGGAAAGCTGAGGATTGTTGTTCTGAGGAATGTTCTGCTGAGAGTTGATTCTCCGGACTATGGCATCTGTATCAACTGTGGGAATCCAATCCCCTTCGAGAGGTTAAGGGCAATACCTACGGCTACGCGTTGCCTTTCATGCGGATAGTGCCAAAATTAATTTCTATGGAACGTTTTGGTAAAAATGGTAATGATGGTAAAGATCTCAAGACGGCCGCTTATCATCAGGATCATCATTGTCAGTTTGGCAACTGTATTAAAGTGCGCATAGTTACCCATATTTCCTGATGCACCAAGTCCGGGTCCGATACCTGCAAGGCATGTTGCTGCAGCCCCGGAAGCTTCACGGATTGAGATTCCTGAGATTTGCATTAACAGATTGCCTGCAAGGAAGATCAGCATGTACAATGCAATAAAGACCACAATCTGGTTTATTGTGTTTTCAGAAACGGTCTGTCCGTTAAGTTTGATCGGCACCACAGCATTGGGATGATGTAATTTTATCAGCACATTTCTAATGTTTTTCAAAGAAATAAGATGCCTTGCCATCTTTATGCCTCCAGTGGTTGATCCAGTTGACCCTCCCAGGAACATAATCAGGAACATAAAGAACCATCCGATAGGTGGGAATGCCATATAGTCGGTTGTTGCCAATCCCGTACAGGAGATCTGTGAGATTACCTGGAAAAAGGCATGCCTGAAAGAGAGTTCAAGGTTACGGTCTGTTCTAAAATAAAGGATGAAGGTCACAAATGAAACACATGCTATAACCATGAATAGATAGAACCAAAACTCCTCATTCCTTACCACCTTGCGGAAATTACCGGATAATAGGAAGTAATAGACAACATAACTTGTTGCTGAAAGGAACATGAAAATCCCTGCTACATATTGGATGTATGGCGAATATCCCGCGAGGCTGCTGTTTTTTGTTGAAAATCCACCCGTTGCAACTGTTCCGAATGAGTGACAAATGCTGTCGAAAAGACTCATACCGCCCAATGCCAGGAATATTATCTCGAGAATGGTGATAGTGAGATATATAACCAGGATTCTGCGTACAACGCCTTCAATTTTTGGGTGTATTTTTTCTTTTACAGATGATTCCAGACTGAAGAGATGATAACCGGAAACTTTTAGTGACGGTAGTATAAGTATCACCAGCACAATTATCCCGATACCTCCGATCCAGTGGGTCAGGCTTCTCCAGAAAAGAATCGAATGCGGCAGGTTTTCGACCTCTTTAAGGATTGAGGCGCCTGTTGTTGTAAAACCTGATGTAGACTCAAACAATGCATTAATGAATGATGGGATGGTCTTGCTGAAAAGATAAGGCAAGGCACCGGCAAGTGAAATTATCAGCCATCCCAGGGAGACGATCAGAAAAGTGTCTCTGTTACTTATCTGGTTCGCAACCGACTTCCGGCTTATTCCCCGCATGATTAAATAAAGTGATCCGATGACCAGAGATGACCACAGGAATGGCTGTACCGGTTCGCCGTATATCAAAGAAACCGGCAGGCATGCCAGAAACGAAACGGCTTCAATCAGCAGAATTGTGCTCAGAATCCTAATAATATTTATAGGATTTATCAATTTCATAACAGTCAATATTAATTAGGGCACCTAGGTGAACCAAAATTCAGCTTCTTAAAGGTCTTTCTGGTAGATCCTGAATTTCTTGACCACCTTTAGTCCTATCCGTTCGTATTCTCCCCTCATCTTCAGGTTATCTTCCAGAACCAGGTGGCTGTCTAAGGTTTTCATTTTGCTGTTTATGGCATCCTGAAGAATTTTTACTCCCATCATCACGTCTATGCCCTTCCCTCGGAACTCTTTCTTTACACCGCCGAGCATCATGAGCAGCTTCGTTGATCGTTTTACTTCGCGCAGCACCTTGAATACTCCAAATGGCAGCAGTCTCCCCCGGCAGGCTTTTATTCCCTTGCTCATGTCAGGCAGGCCAATGGCAAAGCCAATCATCTGCCCATCCTTTTCAACTGCCTTAATGAATTTCGGATCAAGGATAAGGAGATAGCGGGCTGCAAAATCAGACTTCTCCTTGTCGGTAAGCGGCACAAAGCCATATATCTCAGCGAATGTTTCATTCATCAGCTCGAGGATCGGAATAATAAAGGGTTTCATCCTCCTTTTGCTCTGAAATTCAATGATTTTGAGTTCATCGCCTTTCTTTAATCTGTCAAGCACTCTCTCGTATACCGCAGGAAACTCTTTTGGCAGGTCACCGAGGTAATTCACCAGGTCGACTTTTTTGCCATATCCCTCATTTTCGATCAGCGTCGCCATATAGGCAGAGTTATTGGCGCTGGTGATAAACTGCGGATACTGAAAGCCTTCTATCTGAAATCCCTGGGGATCCTTATCGGAGAATCCGAGAGGTCCTATGATCCTGTTCATGCCACTCTGCCTTACCCACTCTTCTATCTTGCTTATAAGTACATGAAATACCTCCTGGTCGTTATAGCATTCCATGAAGCAGAACCTGCCGTGTTTCTCCTGGTTTATTTCGTTATATCTCCTGTTGACCAGCCCCATGATTCTGCCTACAGGCTTATTGTTCTGGTAGGCCATCAACAAGATTGCATCAGCATATCCAAATGATTTGTTCTTTTTTTTGTCAAAAAGCTGCCACTCATCCATGTATATGGGCGGCAGCCAGTCAGGTTCATTCCTGTGAACTTTCTCCGGAAGATAGATGAACTCACGGAGTTCCCTCCGTGTCGTTACTTCCCTAACAGTTATTTCTCCCATAATTTTTCAGCTTGCGCAGCTATAAAGATAATTTAAGTTTTTTCATTGAGTTCCTTCTTGTCAACATCATCAGCAACGCTTAATAAGTGCCTGGTATCAAAGATGTTGACAACAAATAGCCCAATGACAGCCAAACCTGCCAGATAGGTGATAGAGCCGGGCAGGAATACATCGGCAATCATTATCAAGCAAATAATTATTCTCACTTCCGTAGGCCCTATTTTACCAGAGTCAATAGCATAGTTACCGGTAATTTTATACCGGATCAAGGCTATTATCATCTCCCAGCCGTACATAACCACAAATCCGTATCCGAAAAGCTCCCAAATACCCTCTGCGTATATTATGTAGCCAAAGCCTATTATCATTATGCTTATCCAGTCTATTGTTATATCAAGCGCAAAGCCGTATTTTTTTCTGGGCTTTTTCCTGTAATATGCAAGTCGTCCATCAAGGGAATCTCCGAACCAGGCAAGGAAAAAACCCAGTAGTCCTAATAACAGGTAACTTCTGCTAAAATGGCTTGCCAGGATAAAGCTGGCGGCAACGATTATATTGCCAAATAAACCTATACCTGTAAGCATGTTGGAGGTAAAAAACGGTGGTATTCGCTGTACCAGCCATAATAACGCCATCTGCTCCTGTTTCTTAAGCAGGTTTGTTCTTGCCCTGTCACTAAAAACGATGTGGATCGTGTCATCGTTGAAACTTGGGCTTAAATTTTTACCATTCTGATTACTCTCCGGCATATGACCTAAATATTATTCCTTAAGATTAATCATTTTTCCCGGAACAAAGAGGTCTGGAAGAGGCATCTCGTACACTTTTTTTCGCAGGAATGCTCCCAGCGAAGCTGGATTCTGAAACCGGGATTGTTCCTCTACAGATATTAAGCTGCCAATACTGATCCTTGGCTGCTTACCCCTCTTGTTAAAAATCTCCGAAGGCAACCTGAGCAGGCGTATCCTCCAGTTGATTAGCCCAAGAAAGTAGAAGAACGGAGAGTTTTTGTCAAAGAAGCGAATGGGAAGAACGGGTACTTTAATGGATTGAATAACGCGGAGTATGTTTTCCTGCCACTTGCGATCTCTTACCCGGAGTTCCAGCAGGCTGAAATCTGAGACAGCACCTGATGGGAAAAAGCCCACTGGATGTCCGCTCTTAACGTGGTTGAGCGTCTCGCGTATACCCCTTATGCTGGCTGCTTTTATACCTCTCTTTTTGTTGCCAGTAGGGACAACCGAGATAAAGTTGTCATTCATTGTTTTGATCACTGAAAGGATATCATTGACCATGAATTTATAATCCGGACGGATCCGGGCCATAAGGTCAATGGTCATTATCCCGTCAAGGCCCCCGTAAGGATGGTTTGATATGGTTATGAACGCCCCGTCAGGCAATGCTTTAAGCCTTTCGGCATTGCCAACAACATAGCTGACACCTATGTCACTAAGCAGTCTTGATGTAAACTCAGCTCCGGAGAAGGCTATTGAGTTATCATAGACCTGGTTGACCTTGTCTATTGAAAGGAACCTCATTATCCGCTCAGCGTACCGGTGACCCTTGTAGCCTCTGAAAATAAATGAGATCTCTTCTAGATCCTTTGGCTCAATAATATTCATGGCATTCAATACAAATTTATAAATTATCACCGGTGCGGCAAGCGAAATCAGACATGGGGCAGGCAGGAAACGGAGCAATGTAATTGGAAATTCGTATATTTATGCGCATCAAAGTCAATACAGAAAAACATATATCCATGAAGAAAATCAACACTTTCACCGTCATACTGACAAGTATGGTAATATCCGGCATGACTGCCTGTTCTATAGTGCCAACCGATCTTTCAAAGGCGGCTATAATTCCGAAACCGGTATCAGTAATTGCTACCGGTGAAACCTTCACCCTAACAAATCGTAGTGATATATTTGTACAAGAAGGATCCGAGGAGATAGCCCTGATCGGGCAGTTTCTGGCAGACAAAATAAATCCCTCCACCGGTCTGGGCCTAACAGTTTTATCAGGCAAAGGCAAACCGGGGAAAGGCGATATTCTCCTTGAGCTCTCATCCGGCGATGCTGAAGCCGGTGATGAAGGATATGAGATGGAGATCACCAACAAAATAATTAAGATAACGGCTGGCAAACCGGCGGGATTATTTTACGGTGTTCAAACCCTGAGGCAGCTACTGCCCCCCGAGGTGGAGACTGACACTCTGCAGGGCGGACCATGGGTGGTGCCAACAGGAATCATTAGAGATTACCCCTCATACTCTTACCGGGGCGCGATGCGTGATGTGGCACGTCATTTTTTCGGAGTTGAAGATATCATGACCTTCATTGACCAGATAGCGTATTATAAAATGAATGTTCTGCATCTGCATCTTTCCGATGACCAGGGATGGAGGATTGAGATCAAATCATGGCCAAACCTGACTATTCATGGCGGCCAGACCGAAGTGGGAGGAGGCGAAGGAGGGTACTATACCCAGGAGCAGTATTCGGAGATAGTTAACTATGCGAAAGAGAGGTATGTAACCATTGTGCCTGAGATTGATATGCCGGGTCATACCAATGCAGCTCTGTCTTCATATCCGGAACTGAACATCGGAGGCAAGGCCACAGAGCTTTACACCGGCCTTAATGTGGGATTTAGTACATTGGATACAAAATCTGAAACCACTTATAAATTTATTGATGATGTGGTTCGTGAGATATCAGCTTTGACACCCGGTCCCTATTTTCACATCGGAGGAGACGAGTCACACTCAACCAAAATAGAAGACTATATCCCGTTTGTAAACAGGGTGCAGGATATTGTAGTGTCTCATGGTAAGAAGGTGTTGGGGTGGGATGAGATCGCCCTGGCAACCCTTAAGCCGGATGCAGTGGTTCAATACTGGGCACGTGCAGGGAACGCAATTAAAGGGATTAATCAGGATGCAAAGGTGCTGATGTCTCCGTCCAAATATGCATATATTGATATGAAGTATGACTCAGCTAGCATCTATGGCCTGAAATGGGCAGGGTATATTGAGGTTGATCATGGGTATAACTGGGATCCTGCAAAACTGGTTCCTGAGATAGCGAAGGAGAATATAATCGGTATTGAGACACCTCTCTGGGCAGAGACGGTGAGTAACCGTGAAGAGGCTGAATATCTGCTTTTCCCGAGACTGCCTGGTTATGCTGAGATAGGCTGGACGTCGGCTGAATTACGTAACTGGGATGACTATAAGGTCAGACTTGCTGACCACGGGAAACGGATGCGAGCAATGGGTATAAACTTTTACCCATCACCCCTTATCGATTGGGATCAGCAGGAATAGCTGCTTCGTGCAACAGCATATCTCAATGAGTCCTAAGCAGTGAGTTAGAAAGCGAGAAACAATCCAAGCAGGGCGACGCCTGCTCCGCCGGCGATAAGGCTGTCAAACCTGTCAAGGACGCCACCATGGCCGGGAATAATCCGGGAGAAGTCCTTGACGTTGTATTTTCGCTTATATAGCGATTTTGCCGCATCGCCTCCAAAAGCAAAAAGGGCAACAACAGATGCCGTGATCAATGCCTTGACCGGCTCTTCCGGAATGAGGCTTCTGAATACAAGGGCACTCAATATCGCTACAAGTGCACCCCCTGCCAATCCTTCCACCGTTTTGTGAGGACTGATTTTGGGAAAGAGTTTTCTCCTGCCCAGGAGCTGGCCGGTCACCTGACTGAATCCATCAAAGATGCACAGAACAAGAAAGGCGAAGAGTATAAGACCTTGCCCCATGCCTGAGAAGAAAAGGAAACCGGCAGAAAGAGCTGCAAGAACCAGTAGCGATATCAGATAGAATAACACATGCCGGTACCCGGATCTAAGAAACAGTCTTGTCAGTTCAATGAATCCGGCCACTACAATAACTACTGAGATATAACGGAATAGAGTAGCGTCAAAGGCTATACTGAAATAGATGAGGCTGATAAGGATGAAATATGTGATGTGCTTTACCCAGGCCTGGCGTTTTGACTCAGTATCCTTATTACGGTTAATAAAATATATACCCACCGTTCCTGCCACGTAGTATCCAACTATAACCAGATATATAATCCAGGGTGATTTCATGATAGTATTATTGAAGAAGCAAGTGTAAAGGCAAAGAGGAGTGAAATATCATTCTGTTATTTTCTTATGAGCCCTTCTCTCTTTCACCACCCAATAGAGTCCTTTAATGTCAGAATTCATTTCAGGTATAATGAGGTTTATTGCTATGCATTCTATAGCTCCTATAATAGCCCATCCCATTAAAAAATAAAAAAATGGGGTGATAAACCCTATAGTGAACAGACAGATTAGAAAAACTCCCTCAATATAACCTACGGCCTTTAATGAATAAGGATGATAGGTGGTGAATTTTTTGAATCTTATCAGGGAAATGATAAGAATTGAGACCAACAAGGTGAACAAAATGGTTAAGCTAACCAGGTGCGGCCTGATGTCATCCATCTTGAAAACGAAAACGCCGATAAATGCAAGGAATATTGTGAAATAATCAGCATATGCATCGAGTTTGGCACCAAACTCAGTCACCTGCTTCAATCTCCGGGCAAGGAAACCGTCTAACGCATCGGAAACCAGATTAATAATCAGGAAAACCGCAAACAATTTCTCTTTGTCTGCTATGATGAAATATAGAATTACCGGAGCGATAGCTAGCCGGGTGAATGTGATTATGTTCGGAACGGTTAGATATGCGCTTTTTCTCATTAAAAATACCATTAGGTCTTAGGTTCTGTTCACGGAAGATGAATTTAGGCAAAACTTCTACAAATATGTGAAAAAATTGCAATGGTTTGAATGTTGTAGTATTGATCTGTTTATGCCAAAAGGTCAGGTCTTTGTTTAGTGTAACAGCTATTTTATTTTGATAATTTTGAGTAACCCTGTAATGCAAACAGAAAATGGACTCGATCATAAAATTTAGTAACTTTATGAAACTGTTTCCCGGCTGGCCTTTAGCGAGCCCTTCGGGGTTCATGAGGTCATTAAAATTAATTATATACTGATGAAAAAACTGATTCTCCTGGTATTAATAACTGCAACTGCCTCATGCAGTATACTTCAGCGTTCTTCCTCGTCCATAGCTGAAGACGAACTGATAATTACCCGAAAATATATCGGTGATTTTATTGAGTTTCGTCATACCGGCCCCGAAAACTATGACGGTCCGAATATCATATGGTTAAAGACAACTTTGGAAAACACTTATGGAAAGATATCTGCTTACGGGAAAAAGTGCGACTTTTCCGAAGGCGACAGGCTTTACCTGCGAAGGGTATATTACAGTCCCGGTATCGTCTCAGGTTATTGGGTTTATTACGTTGAGAATGACACATCAGTTTCATATCGGGCAACTGACCTGCAGCATGACCGCGAGGTCTATATAAAGTCATGGTTTGAATAAACGGCATAATCCTGCTTGCCGGAGCAGGCCTCACAATATCTATATTCATTGCCAATCTGGCGGTTGCCGCTAATGTGATCATGATGGACTCATCAGGGATCAGCATATGGGTATGATCACTGCTGTCTACCTTAAAAAGCTTTATATTTGACAGAAGCCTTGATTAGTATAAAATGATCTGTCATGGATAAAAAGGAGCTCTATTTTATTGCTCTTATTCCTCATAATGAGATGAGGAATAGCATACGTGAGATAAAGGAGAGGATACGCTTAACTTATGGCGCCGGGCATGCTCTTAAATCGCCTGCTCACATCACCCTCCAGATGCCTTTTAAAAGAAGCTCTGATGATGAGTTGAAGATCACTGCTGTGCTTCAGAGGTTTGCAGCAGGAGAGAAGTGCTTCGGAGTTGATCTTGACGGTTATGGGGCCTTTGCTCCGAGAGTAATTTATATCAATATAACTGATCCTGATCCTGTCCGCAGCCTGCATCAGAGGCTTAAAGAGGTGCTTCTTAAAGAGCTGGGATTCAATATGGAGGAGATCATGAATGAAGTACACCCCCATATTACAGTGGCAACCAGAGATCTGACCCGGACGGCGTTCAATGAAGCCTGGCCTGATTTCAGAGATGAAAGCTTCACAGGCCACTTTGACGTAAAGAGCATCTTCCTCCTGAAACATAACGGCCGTAACTGGGATATTCTTGAGGAGTTTCCTTTGGGAAAGAGATGAGAAGAAGAAAATTCATATCGGGAAGTGCTCTTGCTGCCGCCGGGTGGGTGACAGCAGGTCGCATGGACCTTCTTGCAGGTTCGATGCCAGGATTGCCTCCAGATTCACTGACCGGTTCGTTGTCAGGCCCGCTGCCTGGCCCGCTGTCAGATCCGGGCGCCATTAAGAGTGAAACCGGGTTATATGAGCTTTTCAGAAGCCCATCATCAAATTACTCACCATTTGTGCGATGGTGGTGGAACGGTAACAAGGTGGAGTCTGCTGAGCTTATCAGGGAACTCCGGCTGTTGAAGGAAGTGGGTATCGGGGGTGTGGAGATAAACCCCATCCAGTTCCCGTCCAGGTTTGAGGGTGATGATCTTGGGAAGCCGTCTCTTCTCTGGCTCAGTGATGAGTGGATAGAGATGCTTAAGGTGGTCTTTAAGGAGGCGAAAGCGCTGGATATGACCTGTGACCTCATAGTAGGATCAGGCTGGCCCTTGGGCGCTGAAAGCCTGTCAGAGTCCGAGCAGGCCCGAATAGTGGCCATAGGCGTGAAGAAACTGACCGGGCCGCTAGACTTTTCAATATCCCGGGAGGAACTCTTCCTTGAGGCGGATCCTGTTATAAGCTCTCCGTGGGACGGCCGCAAACATAAACTGCTGTCACTGATACTTGTCCCGGATCCGGTATCAGATATGGAAGAGATAATCAATCTGTCGGAAAGAGTTGATGATCAGTTCTTCGACCTGTTCATACCCGAAGGTGATCACGCTCTTATTGCACTGGTGGAGGTTACAGGATTCATGCAGGTTATTAACGGCGCTCCCGGAGCAAGCGGTCCGGTGCTTGATCATTACAACGAGGCCACTGTGAGAAGGTATCTCAAACATATGTCTGACACTATAGAATCAGGCACGGGGCCGCTGTCACTTCACTTGCGTGCTCTTTTTATTGACAGCATGGAGCTCGAAGGCTCTAACTGGACGGGTGACATGCGTGATGAATTCATAAGGAGAAGAGGATATGACCTCTTTCCCTTTCTGCCTTTCGTGCTTTTCAAAACCGGAAAAATGGGCAATGTGACGGACTTACATTATAGCGTTGCGGCAGATCCGGGGTTTGAGGAGATGATCGGACGTATACGGTATGACTTTGAGACCACCAAAGCAGAGGTGCTTGAAGAGAGATTCCTGAGGACATTTGCGTCATGGTGCAGCGGGATTGGTGTGAAATCACGCATGCAGGCTTACGGACGCGGGTTCTTTCCTCTTGAGAGCAGCATGGTTATGGATATCCCCGAAGGTGAATCATGGACAACTAACTACCTGAAGCACCGTATAGGAGAAGAGATGCCTGATAGCGATTACCGCCGGGGACGGGCTTACACTATGATTAACAAGTATGTATCATCTGCAGCTCATCTGAGCGGGAAGAGATTGGTGAGCTGTGAGGAGATGACTGATACCTACAAGGTCTTCAACACCTCGCTTGAAAACCTCAAGGCAGGAAGCGATCAGAGTATTATTTCAGGGGTAACCCATTCAGTATACCACGGATTCAATTATTCACCACCCGAAGCACCATATCCCGGCTGGCTAAGATATGGCAGCTATTATAATGAGAAGAATAACTGGTGGCCTCATATGCACCTCCTCAATGAGTACAAGGCAAGACTCTCTTCAGTGCTGCAGAACTGTGAGATGTACGCTGATATTGCCATCATGCCTCCCACCGCCGATATGTGGAGGCTTACAGGCATGCAGAATGAACCCTTCCCTTCAGTACTCCATGCCGATTACCTCTCACTGGTATGGGAGGCAATAGTCAAAAACGGCGGTGGATGTGATTATATTTCTGATCGTATTCTGAAATCAGCAAAATGCGAAAGTGGATATCTGCATTACGGATCAAGAAGGTATAATACCCTCTTTCTCGTGCAGGTTGAGAGCCTTGACCCCGGCACGGCGGAAAGACTTCTGGAATTTATTCGCTCAGGAGGACGGGTCTTCTGTATCGGTACTTATCCTTCCAGATCGTCGGGATGGAAAGATCAAAGTGAAAATGATGAGGCGGTGGCATCTGTAGTGAGAAAAATGAAAACATTCCCCGAACAGTTTATTATGCTTGAAAAGCCGGAAAATGATTTCATAGGTTGGTATGGAACAGTGCAAAAGCAGTATGGGATCAGTTCCTATATTTCAATTGAAAACCCGGGCCCCTTTCTGATGCAGACGAGGTGCCAGGCTGATGACGGATCTGAAG
Organism: uncultured Rikenella sp.; assembly: GCA_964418865.1. Classification (GTDB taxonomy): domain Bacteria; phylum Bacteroidota; class Bacteroidia; order Bacteroidales; family VadinHA17; genus SR-FBR-E99. The sequence continues at coordinate 24,601 of CAYQNT010000007.1, read as the reverse complement.
TTATTTTTATTATCAACTCTCATCTGCATGATTCGCATCATACGAGGGTAGCTTTTGCTGAAAACCTCACAATGCGGAAGCGTTGCTCTCTCTGGGACCCGGCGACAGGGAGGCGCAGCAGGGTGGAGCTCGGTGCTGATAATGGTCTAAGCCTGGCCCTGGGCCCGGCAGAATCATTACTTTTTGTTTTTGACCGCTACAAGGTGAAAGATGAATGGAAGCCTCTGGCTGTGACCGGTAATGATGCCTATGAGATTGAAGAAGGATGGAGCGCTGAGTTCAGGCATTGTAATGGAGGCCCTGATGAGGAGGTTTTAATGGGAAGACTAAAAGACCTGATTGAGATGCCTGAATATGTGCATTTCTCCGGCACGGTAACATACCGTAACTCATTCCGGTGTGAAAAGGGAGACAAATTAGTGCTCAATCTTGGGAAGGTTTATGGCACTTCAGAGCTCTTCATAAATGGCCAGGCTTGTGGGGTAAAATGGTACGGGCACAGAATCTTTGACATCTCGGAGCATCTTGAACAAGGTGAAAACAGAGTGGAGGTAATAGTCGCAACTTCAATGGGAAACTACATGAAATCACTTACTGATAACCCGATAGCACAATACTGGACGAATGCAGGCACCAAGAACCAGCCGTTGCAGTCAATGGGTATGGCAGGGCCCGTCAGCTATTATAAAAAATGATATGAGACCCCAAATGGTCTTCAAATATAGCCAAAGATGTAGATACCCTGTTGAGCATGAGAGGTGCACCGCTTAGCGAGGCAGATTATGTGATAGTTAGAATTAAAATCATTTATGAATGAAAGCGAAGAAAACGTTATTATCAATGATCCTACTGGCGGCAGTGATTCAACTGGCAGCCACAGATTATAAAGCATCAATGTTTGGTGCGAAGTCCAACGGAACTACTCTCAACACCAATTCAATACAGAAGGGTATAGATTACATCAGTGAGAACGGTGGTGGCCGCCTTGTGTTCTACGTAGGACGATATCTCACCGGCACCATATACCTGAAATCGAACGTCACTATTCACCTTGAAGAAGGGGCAATTCTTGTAGGTTCGGAGAATCCTTTTGATTACGAAAAGAATTTTAACTGGACTGCCCTGATATTTGCCCTTGACCAGCATGACATAGGAATAACAGGCAAGGGGGTGATTGCCGGGCGGGGCTTTCAGGTGGCAAACAACCTTGTAGACATGATACACAAGGGGGTTATCAAAGACCCATTGAAGTATGACAGGCCCAGCGAGACCATCCGCCCACAGAATATTTATTTCCGGGGTTGCCGGAACATACTGATTCAAGGGATTCTTCTTAAAGATCCAGGAAGCTGGAACCAGCAGTACGACCAGTGCCGGAATCTGGTTATTGACAATATCACCGTTGACAGCAAGTCGTACTGGAACAATGACGGGGTTGATATAGTAGACTGTGACAGCGTGGTGGTTTCAAACTCCTACTTTGACGCAGCTGATGACGGTATCTGCCTGAAATCGCATAATGCGAACTTTGTCTGTCAGAACGTATTGGTTTATAACAACACCATCAGGACCAGCGCTAACGGTATTAAGTTTGGGACTGTCGGGCACGGTGGGTTCCGTGATATAAAGATTATAAACAATCTGGTATTTGATACCTACAGATCAGCTCTAACCTTTGCCGCTGTGGATGGGGGTTTCGTAGAAAATATAATCGTAGATAGTCTCCGGTCAATTAATACCGGAAACGTGATTTTCCTCCGGATAGGTCAGCGTAACGCCAACAGGAAGGGCAGCATGAAAAATGTGACCATCTCTAATGTCTATGCCGAGGTGCCTGCAACGAAGCCTGATGCGGGGTATAATTACGAGGGGCCGGTGGAGGATCTGCCAAGAAATATCTCTCCTTCTGCAATTGTGGGCATGCCTGATGCCATGATTGAAAACATTACGCTAAAGAATATTGAGATACATTACCCCGGAGGAGGAAACCCAAATTATGCGAAGGTCGGTCTCAATGAACTGGACAAGGTTCCTGAGATGGGGGCAAGCTACCCTGAATTCTCAATGTTCAAAGAGTTACCAGCCTGGGGTTTTTACATTCGTCATGCCAGAGGCGTTAGCTTTGAAAATGTTAAGCTGGTATGTGATAAAAAGGATTACCGGTCACCGGTTGTGCTTGACGATGTTCACGGGGCAAAATTCAGGAACCTAAAGGTATCTGAGCCGGGAGGCAAAAAGGATCCGGTATTTGTTTACAAATCAACTGACATTAACCTGTAGAGTAAGGCATAACAGAGTCAACGTTCCTGCATTGGTGGTAGTGGCCTCAAGTGATAATTTCCACAACCACGGTGAAGGAGCAGAGATAGCACGGCAGATAAATGATGCCGTTTACCTTGACCTCTCAGACAACAAACGAACCCATAGTGCTGAAATGGGCCGGATAATCAGCGAATTTATTTCTTCTCAGGCACAAAGACCAGTTCAAGAAGATCCGCTTTTGCAAGAAATTTCTTAACAGCCTTTTTCAGATCCTTTACCGTCATCTTGTTAAGGATGTCAGTATAGTTTTTACTGTCATTGCTGTTGATTCCGTCAATATAATAGTTTCTTATTGTGTTAGCCCAGTAGTTGTTGTGCTGCAGGGCCTCATCACGGGTCTTAAGCATGTTGCTGACTGTCTTGTCAAGATTTACCTGAGTCGGGCCATTCTTTGCTATATCTTCCAACTCCTTGTAAATGATTGCCTTGAGCTCGGATACCCTCTCCGGATCACATTCGAAAGCGATCAGCAGAGTAGCTTTTTCCTCAGGCCGCTTCTGAGAGGTGGCATTCATGCTCACACCGTAGGTTCCACCTTGTTCCTCACGCACCTTTTCAGTATATACCAGGTCGAGTATCCCCTTTAAGACATCCATGGTAATGTAGTTTACCGGCTTGTATTTTGAATCTGCCGAATAGCTCATGACTACGGTGGCTTTAGGAACAGCCAGCGGTATGGCAATCTCCTTTTTTACGATTCCGTCAGGCTGATGCACATTCAGGTTCTTCCATGTGCTGGGGGCATATTTAGAAGGCAGTGACCCTATATATTTTGAGGCCATCTCACGTGCCACTGACTCTTCTATGTTACCGGTGATAAAGAAGGTAAATGCTGAGGCATCGTCAAAAGCAGTCTCATAGAGGTAGTTAATGTCATTATAGGTGATAAGTTTCATTGACTCGGGGGTCATCAGGAAGGTTCTCGGATGGTATCCGGTCATATTCATTGATAGACTGTCAGACAAAATTTTGCTGGGATTTTTCTGCATTGCTGTGACTACTCCCGTAAACCGGCCTATGATTGCATCATAGGCTTCCCGGTTGTAATTGGGTTTGGCAAATCGCAGGTAGAGGAGCTGCATCATAGTTTCAAAATCCTTTGGCGTGGATGTGCCTGCCACGGTCTGCATAGTCTCCTGAATTCCAAGTGAAACGGAAGCTTTTTTGCCAGCCATCATTTTCGTCAGCGCCACATTGTCAAAATCTCCGGCACCGTACATTGAGATCACCTGCGGAAAGAGAGTCAGGGAGGGGACGAGAGAATCAGGATACACTGATGCACCGCCGAATGCATAGCCTGTCACTGTCACATTATCCTTCTCAAAATCAGCATGTCTGAATATGACCCTGGCTCCGTTTGAAAGTGTCCATTCTGCAGCACCAAACTGAGGCAGAGCAACCGTCTTCACTACTGTTGCACCGTTCAGAGCTTCAGTAATCAGGTCAGACCCGCCGGTAATATCTTCATATGGAAGGATTTTGGCTGCTAAAACCTTTTTAACAATAGCCAATGCCTCCGATTCTGTCATATGATCCTTATCGTCAGGTCCTTCCACAAGTATGAACCTGTTGTCATCAATTACAAGTTCCTTTAGTCTTTTTGTAACCTCTTCAGCTGTTATCAGCGGGAGAATATCTTTATAGTAGCCGTACTGAACATCAAGTGAAGGGATTGGTTCGCCAGTAAGGAAGTAATCACTTATCTGTGAGGCCCATTCGTCATTGCTTATCTTGTCTTTTTGCTTATACAGGCTTTCGAAGTTGGAGAGCATGGTTGCCTTGACCCTTTCAAGCTCACCTTTTGTAAATCCATGTCTGTGGGCTCTTTCCAGCTCTGTCAGGGCAGCTTCAAAGCCCTTGGCTTCTTCATTATCGCGTACCGAGGCAGAAAGAGTAAGGGCACTATAGTTACGTGCCACAAAGGGACCATAATTTAGCATACCGGAGATGAACGGAGGTGTTCCTTTCTGTACTATTTCGTTAAAACGGTTACGCATCATGCTGTTCATCAGCGAGATGACAAGGTCGTCTCGTACATAATCCAAATCCCTGGCACTTTTATCAGGCAGAGGGTCAATGATGTAAAGGCCGACAGAAGTCTCAGGAGCCTCCGGATCAGTTACAAGCAGGTATTTTGTCCCTTCCCTGGGCACAAGAAGGTTCTCGGGTCTTGGGATAGGGTTCTCAATAGCTGGAATAGGCGCAAAGATTTCTTTGATCTTTCCTTCCACATAGTCAACGTCAATATCACCCACAACGGCTATAGCCTGAAGATCAGTGCGGTACCAGTCGTGGTAGAAGTTGCGAAGTGTATCCGGGTGGAAATTCTTGATGACCATAGTATCGCCAATGACGTCGCGCACAGCGTACTGTGAACCTTCAAAGACCACGGGAAGCATCTGTGTCATCATTCTCCATGATGCGTTTCGTCTGGTGCGCCACTCCTCTATTATTACCCCTCTTTCTTTGTTCATCTCCTCCTTATCAAGAGTCAGAAAATCTGACCAGTCTGCAAGGATCATGATGCAGGTATCAATAAGCCCGGGTTTAGCAACCGGAACGTCACTAAGGTTGTAAACGGTCTCATCCCAGCTTGTATAGGCGTTGATGTTACGGCCGAAAGCGACTCCGTGTTTTTCAAGGGTGCTTAGCAGCATTTTTCCGGGAAAATGTTGAGTGCCGTTAAAAGCCATATGCTCAAGGAAGTGGGCCAGACCATTCTGGCTATCTTTTTCAAGTATTGCACCAACGTTCTGGATGATGTAATAACTTGCCCTGCCTGCAGGCTCAGTGTTATGCCTGATGAAGTAGGTAAGGCCGTTGTCAAGCTTACCTATCCGGTATGCAGGATCAACGGGCACATTATTGTCTGATAACCCCTGTCCTGAGGCAAAAATGGCTACGACAACAAGCAACGATGAAACAAGAAATCTTTTCATAATATTTACGGTTTAGACTTATGAGACATTGACACGACTTATTAAGATCAAATTTAGAACTAAATCATCACTTAACATAGGTAAATTGAATCAATTTATGAAAAAATCATCGCTTAGGATGATCACTGCGCATTCAATATATGAATAAGATCAGAATAGTCCGTGCAGTTCAGCGTTTATCTTGTCAATCACTTCGTTGAGATGTTCCTTATTTTCCGGGAAGTCGTAGTAATCTGCCTCAAGGATGAGTAGCCTCCCCAGCTTGTAAGACTCAATCCATGCCTCATAACGTTCATTAAGTCTTTTGAGGTAATCAATTCTTATCGAGCTTTCATATTCCCGTCCGCGTTTCTGTATCTGGCTGACAAGTGTGGGCACTGAGGCCCTGAGGTAGAGTAGCAAATCCGGTGGCTCTACCAGTGAGCTCATGAGCTTGAAGAGCGTGAAATAGTTTTCAAAGTCGCGCGTTGACATCAGCCCCATCGCATGGAGGTTAGGGGCAAAAATATATGCGTCCTCGTATATGGTGCGGTCCTGTACAATAGTGTTCTTTGCCTTCTTTATTTCGAGAATCTGGCTGAATCGCGAGTTCAGAAAATAAATCTGCAGGTTGAATGACCACCGTTGCATGTCCTCATAGAAATCATTGAGGTAAGGATTATCATCAACATCCTCATAGTGGGCCTGCCAGCCGTAATGTTTTGAAAGCAGCCCGGCCAGTGTTGTCTTTCCTGATCCGATGTTTCCTGCTATTGCTATGTGCATAAAATTGACTGTTTAAATCTGAGTTTAAATATAGGAAAAAGGGAGGGAGAAGTGTTGTATGTTGATAAAAAGATTTCAGAGGGGAACGGATTTCAGAACACTCTCAACATACTCTCTGTTGTTTGCCAGTCTAGGCATTTTGTTCTGCCCACCGAGTTTGTCTCTCTCCTTGAACCACTGATAAAAGGTACCCTTACTGACCACACGCACAACCGGTTTTGAGAGTGTCAGGTCTTTGTACCTTTTTGCCTCATAGTCAGAGTTGACAGCCTTCAGTGTGGTATCAAGAATCTCAATGAAATGGTCAAGGTCATCGGGCTCTCTTTCAAATTCAATAACCCATTCATGTGATCCCCGGCTTTCACTTCCCATATATATTGGGCCTGCCGTATATTCAGTGATGTGTGCCTTTGTACCCTGGCATGCCTTCTCCAGCGCTTTCTCCGCATTATCAATTATCAATTCTTCACCGAAGGCATTGATGAAGTGTTTTGTTCTTCCGATAATCTTGATCTTGTGCGGGAAGAGACTTGTGAATTCTACTGTGTCGCCGATGGCATATCTCCACAGGCCACCGTCAGTTGATATTACAACTGCATAGCTAACTCCTTTTTCAACTTCCCCGATTGTAAGTGTTTGAGGGTTGTCAGAGTCAATCTGATCAGGTGGGATGAACTCATAGTAAATGCCGTAATCAAGCATCAGGAGCATAGAGCTGTCCGTGAGATCATCCTGTATAGCAAAGAAGCCCTCAGAGGCATTGTATGTCTCCATGAAATTCATCTTCGGATCAGGAAGCAGCTTCCTGTACTGCTCACGGTAAGGGGCAAAGCTGACACCTCCGTGAAAAAATACCTCCAGGTTAGGCCATACCTGATGAAGGTTTTCCTTGCCTGTTGTTTTGAGGATGTGCCTGATAAGAATCAGGTACCATGAGGGCACACCGGAGATGCTTGTGATATTCATGTCCGCCGTCTTCTCAGTAATCATCATCATCTTTTCCTCAAAATCCTTGATCAATGCTATGCGTGCAGGCGGTGTACGTATAAGGTCAGCTATTCCGGGTGCATTTTCAATGAGTATAGCAGAGAGGTCACCGGAAAGAGAGTTATTACTAAAACTATCGATCTGGTGGCTGCCTCCGAGAGTGAGGCCCTTGCCGAGGAAGATTCTTGATGCCGGGTTCAGTGATGAGTATAGTACAAGACAGTCTCTTGTTCCGCGGTAATGAGTATCTTCGAGCGACTCCGTGGTTATAGGAATAAACTTGCTTTTGGTGTTTGTTGTGCCGGACGATTTTGCAAACCACTTAACCTCACCGGGCCAGAGGAGATCCTTCTCCCCGGCTCTGAGTCTTTCAATCAGGGGGACAAGATCTTCATAGCTCTGGATGGGAACATTTTTGCAGAATTGATCGTGGTTCATGACTGAGGCGTATCCATGTCCGCGCCCCCAGGTTGTCTCACTGCTGGTAGAAATGAGTCGTGAAAGAACCTCCTGCTGTGTCTCCGCCGGGTACTTCCTGAAAAGATCAATCTGGGAGTGCCTCTTAGTGTTGATCCACTTTATTACCGAAGGAATGAAAGGCATAGTATCTCTTTTGTGCCAAAGATAACTAAACAGACAGCAAATGTTATCCGAATTCTTTTTGAGAATCTATTAAAGGCCCGGTCTAAAATTTGAATCAGAGACAACGACACACTCATAAAAGGTTATCTAAAAATGTCTTTCAGAACCTGAAGCGAACGTATCTGTCTTATTCCTGTCAGGTGGAGGCTGTAGTATTTTAAAATCCGCTCAAGAAGTTCAGTTCGCTCTTCGCCGGACATGCGTAATGACCCTATCTTCTCAGCCGGCATCTGGAGCAGTTGGTTCAGCACCCCTGAGCTTTGGGGCTCAAGAAAATCAGGGTGCATGGGCTGGACTGAAGTGAACTGACCGGTCAGCATGTCAAAGTAACTGTTTTTCAGGGCAGTATGTGACGGACCAATACCTGCATAGTCAGTGAATGCCACAAGGAACCAGAGGTGAAAATTACTAAGGCCGGCGGTCATGCTATCAAGCGTTATGATAGATGATTCTATAAAGTCGTAAAGCATTACGTTTACATCCTCTTCCCTGATGACATTATATAGAACCTCACTTATAAAAAGTGCAACAGAGGTGCGGCGGATATCGCCCGAAATCATTTTAGGGATATAGGCCAGACTCATCTCCTTCAGGTTGTTGAGCTCCCTGTTATCATAATGGTAGATTTCAGTATTGAAAATATTAAGCGGCTGGAAGTAATTGAATTTAGCACTCCCCTTTTTTGAAGAGATGCCCTTCACCATCACTGACAGCCTGCCGTATTCCTTAGTATAGAACTGAGCAATCAGTGAGTTGTCTGAATAGCGGACGTGATGTAACAGTATGGCTTTTGTCTTTATCAGCATTTGGCAAACCCTCGCATCAAAAGTATTAAAATGTTATAAACCGCGTAGCAACCTACAGAATACATATTTCGCAAGAAGAGGCGGAGATTAGGGCTTGCCAGCTCAGCAAAGCTGTTTTATCAAATTGAATAAAGTTCATTCCTGGCCTCATGAAGGTCTGGTCTATGTCTTAAAATGAGTATATTTACTTTTCAGTTTTTAAAAATGGATTCAGTATCTAAAGATCAGCTTCTCAGACGCATAGCCAAACTCATTCGCCAGAATAAGGAACTTGAGGAGCAGGTTAAGAAACTTGACCGTGAGAAGGAAAGGCTTCTGGAGACCAGTGAACAGTATAGGCTCATTGTGGAGGATAATGAGCTAAAGGGGTCACGGGTTACTGAAGAGGAGAAGTCGCTCAGGTTTAACATGGTCACTGTTCTCTTTGCTGACATACATGGCTTCTCAAATCTTATTGAAGGGATGGATTCTGCGGGGGTGATGGATGAGCTTGATGAGATATTTTTCGAATTCGATAAAATTATCAGCAAATATCATATTGAAAAGATAAGAACCATTGGAGATACTTTGATGTGTACCGGCGGGATTCCTAATAAGAATATAACCAATCCGGTCGAGGTTGTCATGGCAGCAGTTGAGCTCAGACGGTTTATCAGGGAATATGAAACTGGAAAGAGGGGAAATGACAGGATATGGAACCTGAAGACAGGCATTCACACTGGCCCTGTGACAGCCACTATTTCAGGGAAAAGCAAGATTTCATATGATATCAGGGGACGGGCGGTAAACACTGCAAGTCGTATAGAAGCAGTGTCGGAAAAGGATACTATTCTGATTTCGATAATGACCTATGAGCTGGTTAAGGAGTTCTTCAGGTGCGCATACTTTGGCAAGCTACCCGTGAAGTATACGGGCAATATTCAGATGTACCAGGTGGAGGGCCTCCTTCCGGAGTTATCTGTGGGCGGGCAGGGATCGGAGCCAAATGAAGCGTTCCATGTCAAGTTAGGGTTAATACAATTCACGGATATTCAGGAAGTTATTCTCGACAAGCTGGAGAGGGAACTGCCGGATTATCTCTTTTATCATAATGTCAAGCACACTGTTGATGTAGTGACGGAGGTGGAACTGATAGGCTGGGCTGAGGGATGTACGGATGAGGAGATACTGGTGTTAAAGACAGCAGCCCTCTTTCATGATGTGGGTCACACAGTCTCATATGACGACCATGAGTATCAGGGTACCCTTCTTGCGCGTGAGATGCTTCCGGCTTACGGGTATACAGAAGAGCAGATTGAAAAGATTTGCAGGCTAATCATGTCTACCCAGCTTCCTCCAAAACCCTCCGACCTGCTGGAGCAGATCATATGTGATTCTGACCTTGATTATCTGGGAAGGAGTGATTTTATCCCCGTTTCAAATACCCTCTTTGAGGAGCTCAAGGCTCAGGACAAGATCACAACTCTCAACGACTGGAATAAGATGCAGGTGAAATTTCTTTCGGGCCATCAATATTTCACCACCACAGCCCGGCATCTCAGGGAGGTAAACAAAAAGCTTCAGATTGAGCGGGTACAGAGCCTTATCACCTGATCACAAGCACCTTTGTCACTTTGGCTAAGCTTCCGTCATCATTGGTGCAGAATACCAGATAGACACCTGTTGCAACACGTTGCGACCTGTAATTGCGCAGGTCCCATGTCACCTGTCCTCCAAGGGAGGTAGTCTCATAAACAAGATTGCCGCTTATGTCGGTGATTTTCACAGATGAATTTTCTATCAGCCCGGTGACCGTCACTACACCTTCATAGTCCTCCCTCACGGGATTAGGGAAAACGTATATCCCCGAATAGTTGGCATTTCCCGCTGTGGCGTCGCCACGAAAGCATACTATCCCTTCCGATGTGCCGAACCATACCTCGCCCGTAACTCCGTTCACTGCTATCTTCACAAGATTATCAGACAACAGGGGGCTGTTAGTGCTGGTGAAGTGGATCAGCTCTTTCTTACTGTCGTCAGACATAAGATAGGCACCGGAACTGATTGTACCGAACCATTTCCTGTTTGCTCCGTCAACCGTAATAGTAGTCACAGTCTCTGTTGCCAGGAGATAATCAGCCAATCCTGAGCCGTCATTCCTTGGGATCTTTATCCTGGAGGCCTTCATCCCTCCGGAAAAAACCTTTGCGGGATTATAAAAGACTGCTGGACCCATATCCGTGCCTACCCAGATGTTGCCGTCAAGATCCGCTGCGATTGAATAAATATTGTTCATGACATGTCCTTCGGCATCCTGAACCTGCAGTCTCAGGTACCTGTCATCGGAGGTTATATCCGGCGTACCAGCAGGATCATAGACAAGCAGCCCGTTTCCCCGGGGCAGTGTGACCCAGATATACTGGTTACGGTCTATGATCATGTCTCCTGCCACAGGCACATTGAGGTTAAGTGAGGTGGTGATCCAGGCCCCTCCGGGTGTAAGAGCCTTGAGGTTTCCTGTCACACCTGATTGAGTCATCCACAGGTTTCCTGACTTGTCATAAGCCAGTCCGCATATACGTGAATAATTCTCACCGGGGATGATACTTGCCAGAGGGGAGTTGTATTGGTTAAAGACATTGGCTGGTTCGCCCTCCCTGAATTCATATAGCCCGTTACCCCATGATGAAACGAAGAAATGATTCTCATCATCAGGATCTTCTATAACCCTCATGGCGTCTCTGTCAGGCGCACCGTACAGAATATGGCTTTTCCAGGTGTTTCCGGTGCCGGTGAAGAGCTGAAAGGGACGGTATACGTTTCCCCATGCATTATCTACCGTGCCTCCGGTGATATAGAACTTACTGCCGGCAAACCTGATGTCAGCAACGTTGTTGGTGTAAGGTCCTGCGAGGGTATAGTTGTTGAATTTGTTGTAATCTTTAGTTGACACCAGCCCGGCTGACGCATCTGATATCCACAGGCTCTCTCCGTAACCTGTTGCGCCTACCGGGTTTGATGATGCCCATCCATAGCCTGTTATCTCTCTGGTGAGGGAGCCCCCGGCAGAGAGAAGACGCAGTGATGATGGCAGTGACATTATTATCTGACTGCCGTCAGTGTCAAGTGAGCGTATAGATCCCGCCGGAACTGTAGTGATAAGGGCAGCATCCTGCCCGGGGATGACCCTGAACAGAGAGTCCGTTGTATATGGAAATCCCGGCTTGCTTGCGAACAGTGCAGATCCTACGGTAGTAAGATTATTATATTTTGATCCAGGAGATGGTAATCCGTCGAGCAGCTCCCAGTTCCCGAAGTAGGAGAGACCGGGTTTGTTTAGTGGTGCGGAAAAGATCCCGTTGTCTGTGGCTGCATAAATACGGCTATCCAGTATTACCGTTTCATTGACAGGGTTTGTCTCTCCGTCACTGCCTGATCTCCAGGTGTCAGCTACATATCTTCCCCTGACATCAATGACAACAATGCCGAAGCTGCCTGACAGGTAAGCCCGGTTTCCCATGACAGTGACGCCGTAGATCTCTTTCAGGCCGGCAATGTACTTGTTCCTGATATCCGGGATGTTTGTTATCACGCCTTTCCTGACAATATCTATTCCGGTGTTTTTGTAAATGATTATGAGCGCCTCCTCCTCATTGCACCATGCCAGATGACCTATTGCCGTTTCATTCAGCCCCGTGATTCTTGAGAGGGATGATGTCACTCCTGAGGAGATGTCGTAGATGAGTACTGCTGCACCGGATGATGAATATATTTTGCCTCCGCCAGCGGCAACGCAGTAGGAAGAGCTGAAAGAGAGCTGATCATTCCATGATCCAACGGCCCCCTGTCCAAACAATTGGAAGGTGATAATGATTAGCAGGGCAGCTGTTGGAATGATCTTCCTCATGGTTTTTCGGCGATCTCTGACAGAAATGAAAGCAACTTTCTCATCGCCTTCGCCCTGTGCGATATTTTATTTTTTTCTGAGAGTGGTATTTCGGCAAAGGTCATGCTGCTTCCCAGTGCCTTGAAAACCGGATCATATCCGAAACCGTCGGTGCCTTTTCTTTCCCTTATTATTTCACCCTCAACCGTTCCTTCAAATAAATATTCCTTTCCGTTAAGAATCAGAGCGATGACGGTTCTGAAACGTGCACTCCTGTTGTCAACGTTTTTCATTTCTCCAAGTAGTTTGATGTTGTTATCATCGAAACTCCTTCCCTCCCCGGCATATCTGGCCGAATATACTCCCGGGGCGCCTCCGA
>CAYQNT010000007.1:0-11886 GCA_964418865.1 uncultured Rikenella sp. | reverse complement strand
GTCAACCTCTAGTCCTGTATCGTCTGCAAAGACATTCATGCCAGTTTTATCATGCACATAACGTGCCTTGAAGAGTGCATTTTCTTCAAGCGTCTCCGCATCTTCCGGGATATCTTCAGTAATATTCACATCAGCAAGGCCAAGTATACTGAATTTTTGATCCAGAAGATCACTTATCTCTCTTATCTTGTGTTTGTTATTTGTGGCAAATATCAGTTTCATAATGATATTGGATGAAAGACAAAATTAATCATAGAATCCGGACAGGATCAGGCTGGTATACCAAAACAGTTAAATATTAGTTTATTTTTGTATAGATCAGACTTTTTAACTTCAGTATGACTGCCAAATTTTTTCGTGGATTTGCATTTTACAGCATAATGTTGTGCACAGGGGCATGGTTGTTTAATGTTAATGCCTTTGCTGAAGCGGTCATTACCAGTACTGATGCTGATAAAATATCCGAGATATATCTTTACCAGAGCGGGGAGAAAATTGATTCAGAAGAAGGGACTCCAGTGTTGGAATACCTTGAAGGCATCGTGTTCAGAATGGAGAAAGGCACTTCAATAGAGTATTCATATTTTATGGATGGTCCCGATTACAAATGGACTGTCTGGTCTGAACGGAATTACAAGGAGTATACAAGCCTGGGAAGGGGACGGTATACATTCAGGTATCGTTACCGCAGCGCTGATGACGGGATGGCAGGTGAAGGCTCATTTACCTTTCGTGTGAAGGCCCCTTGGTATATCTCACCGGTAGCATGGATTATTTATCCTTTTCTGCTTCTGCTCGCCGCTGTATTGATGCGCATAAGAACGCGCCGCCTGTTCATGGAGCGACAAAAGAGGCTTGAGCAGCTTATTGCGGAACGTACTGAAGAATTACAGCATGAGAAGGATAAGTCGGATAACCTGCTGTCCAATATGCTGCCAAAGGGAACGGCGGAAGAGATAATGTCAAAAGGGAAGGCCGATAGAAGAAAATATAATTTCGTTACAGTTCTTTTCTCAGATATACAGGGATTTACAAAGATCGCAGAAGAGATGAATCCGGAGGCACTGATCGATGAGCTTGACAGGTTCTTCTTTCACTTCGATTCTTTGGCTGAGAAGTACCGCATTGAAAAGATAAAGACAATAGGTGATGCCTATATGTGTGCAGGAGGTATTCCAGAACGGAACCGTACAAATCCGGTTGAGGTGATACTGGCAGCACTGGATATGCAGAAGTATATGCAGTCCATGAAAAGTGACCCGGCAAGGCCTGCAGCACGTTTCTGGGATATCAGGATTGGTATTCACACCGGAACAGTTATCGCCGGGGTAGTCGGGCACTCGAAGATGACCTATGACATATGGGGTGACACAGTAAATACTGCCAGCAGGATGGAGTCTTCAGGGGAGCCGGGAAAGATAAATATTTCGGGCACTACGTATGAATTTGTCAAGGAGTATTTTACATGTGACTATCGCGGGAGGATGCCTGTCAAGTATAAAGGTGACCTGGACATGTATTTTGTAACAGGTATAAGACCTGATCTGCGCGAGCCGGATGGTACCCCAAACAGGAAGTTTCTAACCAGGATTGAGATGATACGTATTCTTGATGTGGAAGAACATGTATTTTCCCGGTATTCGGAAATTGCATCGCCTGATCTTTTCTTCCACAGTGCTGAATATATACGCAACGTGTGTATGCAGGCGGACCTGCTTGCAAGAGCAGAAAAACTTGAGGATCAGGATTATATTCATTTAAGACTGGCATCAGTGTTTATATTTTTCGGATATGCCTTTGACTATAATAATCCGGAGGCTGCATCAAAAAAGAGAGCCGCTGAAATTCTCCTGGTTTACGGTTTCAGTCAGCATACTCTTGAAGCTGTCACTGCCCTGATGTCTACTGCCACTATGCCCGATCAGGAGAGCGCAGCCGGAATGGTTCTGCATGATGCGGTTTTTGATTATACTGGCAGGATTGATTTTATAACAATGGTAGACAGGCTCTACAGGGAGGAGCAGGCCTACGGCAAGATCGGAGATCCGAAAACATGGTTCAAGAATATGTATCGTAAAATCGAGGATAACCACTTTCTCACCGGAACGGCCATCAAACTACGGTCTGTCTCTTTAAACGAGCAGCTCAATGCTCTTCAGGTTTTTGCCGGCGAGAAGCTTAACAATACTTAAAATCATTTGGTGCCTTGGTTATAAATTGTACATTTGAAAAACCCTAATACTTGTTGTAATGGTAAATTTAGACTGGAACAATCTGCCTTTTGGTTACATTAAGACCGATTTTAACGTTAGATGCTTTTTCAAAAACGGTCAGTGGAGTAAACCAGAAGTATCTGAATCAGAGTATATTAATATCCATATTGCCGCGTCAGCACTTCATTATGGACAGGAAGCTTTTGAGGGCATGAAAGCATACCGGGGCCGTGATGGGAAAGTCAGACTATTCCGCTGGGAAGAAAATGCCAGGAGACTTATCTCGTCAGCTAAGGGAATAATTATGGAGCCTGTACCCATAGAATTATTCAAGGAGGCGGTATTCACCGCAGTCAGGCTAAATGAAAAGTTTGTTCCTCCACACGGATCGGGAGCCTCACTCTATATCAGGCCATTGCTTTATGGCAGCGGAGCTGAGGTAGGCGTAAAACCTGCCACAGAATATACGTTTATTGTTTTTGTTACCCCGGTTGGGCCCTATTTCAAGGGTGGTGTAAAACCTGTGAACATGATGATATGCCGTGATGTAGACCGTGCAGCACCCCTTGGAACAGGTCAGATGAAGGTAGGAGGCAATTATGCTGCCAGCCTGAGGGCTACAGTGAAAGCTCGTGATGAGGGATACAGTAACGTACTATTCCTTGATGCCATACACAAGAAGTATATTGATGAGTGCGGTCCTGCAAACTTCTTTGGCATAAAGAACAATACCTATGTGACACCGAAATCGGACTCAATACTTCCCTCCATAACCAATAAAAGCCTGATTACATTGGCTGAGAAAATGGGCCTTAAAACTGAACGCAGACCAGTTTTAGTTGAGGAGCTGGCAGATTTTGAGGAGACAGGAGCTTGTGGCACTGCAGCAGTGATAAGTCCTATTGGAAAAATTGTGGATCCTGAAACTGGCAAAATATATGAGTACTGCAAGGATGGTAATCCCGGCCCGGTTTCTATGAAGCTTTTTAATAAACTAGTCGGAATTCAATATGGTGACGAACCTGATGAGTTCGGCTGGATGACTGTTGTGGAGGCCTGATATCTACTCTTTTCATTCCTTGTATTTCGTCAGGTTTGTAAATAATTGTCCGTCACTTGACGGATTTGACGGTTTGTGTACTATTTTTAACGCAAAGATTTAGTAGTGGCAAAGACAGTCGGAGGTATTTCCAGGTACAGATTAGGCAGCTCATACATAACACTGATAGTGAGTATCTCCCTGGTGCTGTTTCTCCTTGGTATACTGGGGATGGTTCTTATCAATGCACAACAGCTCTCTGACTATTTCAGGGAGAGTCTCTCTTTTACGATTATGCTTAAAGATGATGCGCGTGAGGCAGATATCAGGATGCTGCAGAAAGAACTTGATGCCAAACCATATGTCAAACAGACGGAATACGTCTCGAAGGATGCGGCTGCTGTTAAGCTGAGGGAAGAACTTGGTGAGGACTTTCTTGACTTTTTAGGCTATAATCCTCTTATGCCTACAATTGACGTCTACCTGCTAGCTAACTACACACATCCAGACAGCGTAATTAAACTGGAGAAAATTATTTCCGGATACCCGGTGGTTGATGAGGTATATTATCAGGAATCAATCCTTAACCTGATCAATGATAACGTAAAGAAGATTAGCGCATTCCTACTGGTTATTAGCGGATTGCTGTTCCTTATAGCATTGACGATAATCAATAACACAATCCGGCTCTCCATTTACTCAAAAAGATTCCTGATAAATACGATGCAGCTCATTGGGGCTAACAGGTCTTTCATCAGGAAACCATTCCTTCTCAGGAGCCTGTTTTTTGGTTTCCTGGCAGCGCTCATTGCCATTGGGCTTCTGATGGGCCTTATGTATCTAATTGAAAAGGAGTTTTTTACGCTGTTCACATATGAAAATATTAACCTCTTCCTGTTCTTATGCCTTGCCTTGGCTGTGGCCGGAGTGGTTATCAATGCTGTTTCAACGTTCTTTGCCGTGAACAGGTACCTGGGAATGCATGAAGACAAATTATATTATTAAAAGATATGGCAGCTAAAAAAGACGATGAGAAAAAAACCGGTTTTACCCTGGGTAGGGAGAACTACAAGTTGATGGCCATAGGCTTTGTCATCATCATCGTGGGATTCATTCTTATGGCCGGAGGAAGGTCTGATGACCCGAAGGTATTTTCGGATACTATATTCAGTTTCAGAAGGATAACTCTGGCTCCGCTGATTGTTCTGGCCGGATTTATTTTTGAGATCTACGCAATAATGAAAAAGCCCAGGGATTAATATTTTACGAATTTAACAGGATCAAGAAACATGAATTGGTATGAAGCCCTGATCTTTGGCCTGGTGCAGGGTCTGACTGAATTTTTGCCGGTCAGCAGTGACGGGCACCTGGAAATAGTGAAATATTTCTTTGGCGGGATAGAGGAGAGTTTCCTCTTTTCGGTGGTGGTTCACGGAGCAACCGTATTGAGCATCCTTGTTGTGTTTTGGAAAGAGATCATGAAGCTTCTGCGCGGGGTCTTCAAGTTTACTATGAATGAAGAGACGGTATATGCATTGAAACTGGTGGTATCAATGATTCCGGTTGCCATTATCGGATTTACCCTGATCGATCAGATTGAGTCGTTGTTTGTTGCCGATATGGATATAACAGGATCGTTTTTACTTGTGACCGCCCTCTTCCTGGCACTTGGCCATTTCGTCAGAAAAAGGAATAATCCAATTACCTACGGCGGAGCATTCGTTATGGGCATTGCACAGGCTCTTGCTGTACTGCCGGGCCTTTCCAGATCGGGAGCAACAATTTCCACGGGACTGATGCTGGGTAACAGCAAGGATGAGCTGGCACGGTTCTCTTTCCTTATGGTGATTGTACCTATTATTGGTGCTAACCTAATGCAGGTAGTAAATACTGAGAGCACTGCAATTGATGTGCTTATAGTGCCATTAATTATTGCTTTTGTTGCCGCATTTGTTTCAGGTTATTTTGCCTGTAGATGGATGATAGACATTGTCAGAAAGGGTAAGCTTATATGGTTTTCTATATACTGTCTTATAGTAGGACTTTCGTTAATAATTTTTGCCTGAGGGTATTGAAAAACTGTTCTGATTTTGAAGATGGAGAGATACTGCTGCTGCGGAAGCCGCTTTACTGGACATCATTTGACCTGGCGAACAAGGTCAGGTTGACCATCCGGCATCATTGCGGTTTTAAGAAACTTAAGGTTGGTCATGCAGGCACTCTTGACCCTCTTGCTACCGGCCTGATGATTGTCTGCACAGGCAAGGCTACCAAAAAGATTGACAGTTTCAGAGATCTCGACAAAGAGTACACCGCAACAATCAGGTTTGGCCAGACAACGCCGTCTTTTGATCTTGAGAGTGAGGTAGATGCTGAATATCCCACGGATCATATTACTTCTGACCTCGTTAAGGGAAAGCTGCTTGAGTTTCTCGGTGAATATTACCAGGAGCCGCCACTCTTTTCTGCAAAATTTGTTGATGGAAAGAGAGCTTACGAACTGGCCAGAAAGAAAATAGAAAAGACACTTGACAAGGTGAAGGTCGTTTTTCGGGAGCTAGAACTATTGAGTTACGATGAAAAAGACGCAAAGATCAGGATCATTTGCAGCAAAGGGACATATATCAGGGCTTTTGCCCGTGACCTTGGAATGGCGCTGGGAAGCGGAGCACATTTACAGGCACTTGTCCGTAACGCTATAGGTCAATATCACCTTGAAAAGGCCCTGACAGTGGAAGAATTGACTTATTTTCTTGAAAATATGAAACAAAACGATAACTCAATCGTATAACTACTCTTGTGCCAATGGATTTTGAACTATGAAACACACATTTTTGTTAAACACTTATAAGTATTAGAATACTTGGTTTACAATGTTTCTTTCCGCTTTGCGGGACAAGCTATATGATCCTTAAAATCAAAATTAATACACATGAAACTATCTCAATTTAAGTACACGCTACCCCAGGAATTGATAGCACTCTATCCATCAAAAAACAGGGACGAATCGAGGCTGATGGTTGTGCATCGGGATACCGGGGAGGTTGAACATAAGGTATTTAAAGATATCGTAAGCTATTTCAAGGAGGACGATGTGCTTGTGTTCAACAATACGAAGGTATTTCCAGCAAGATTACACGGGAATAAGGAGAAGACGGGAGCTGAGATAGAAGTTTTTCTGTTGCGCGAGCTTAATCGGGATCAGAGACTGTGGGATGTGCTTGTTGATCCGGCAAGGAAGATCAGAATAGGAAACAAATTATACTTCGGTGAGGATGACCTGCTTGTGGCTGAAGTCATTGACAACACAACATCGAGAGGCCGTACCCTGAGATTCCTCTTTGATGGTACATATGAGGAGTTTAAGGATACCCTTTACTCGCTGGGTGAAACACCGCTTCCTAAGTTTATAAACAGAGCGGTTGAACCGGAAGATAATGAGAGATACCAGACAATCTTTGCAAAGCATGAGGGCGCTGTGGCTGCACCTACTGCAGGACTGCACTTCAGTAGGGAACTGTTGAAGAGACTTGAGATTGTGGGTGTGGAGTTTGCGGAGATCACCCTCCACGTTGGTCTGGGCAACTTCCGTAACGTGGATGTTGAAGATCTCACCAAGCATAAGGTTGATTCGGAAAGGATCATCATCACTGACGAGGCTTCTGTGCTGATAAACAGAGCAAAAGAAAGGAAGAGCAGGGTTTGCGCTGTGGGTACAACAGTCATTCGGACACTGGAAAGCTCAGTCTCGACATCCGGAATGGTGAAACCTTTTAACGGGTGGACAAACAAGTTTATCTTCCCCCCTTATGAGTTCAAAGTCCCTGATATGCTTGTGAGCAACTTCCATTTGCCATATTCTACCCTGCTGATGATGGTTTCCGCCTTTGCCGGCTTCAATCTTCTTTTTGACGCCTACCGCACCGCAGTGAAGGAAAAATACAGGTTCGGAACCTATGGTGATGCCATGTTAATTATTTAATATTCAGGCCACATACGTGTTCATAAACATTTATCAATGTGCATAAGTTGTGCCGGCACCATTTGCCGGCACGTTTATTGTGCGCCCGGCATGGGCGATAACTTTAGGGTGAAAGTCCCGAACGCACCTTGACAGTAGGAAGCGTTAGCTAAAGGCAAGGGTGTCCACCGCGAGGTGGAATCTGAAGGAAGTCGGCGGCAAAATCCTGGTCTGACGAACAGAAACTGCATATAAGGCTTATGATTGCCGGATGAGTTTGCAATACAAAACGAAGTCCGATACTGTCCGGAGCAATTGGAGTAAATGCAGCAGATATATGGGATGAAAGTTATCGCTCTTACCCGGGGAGGTCTCACAGACGTGTTGAAACGGAGTATGAAGCACGGTTGAAACAAGATTTACTGTGAGAAGTCAGCCGAGGTCGTAGTACCGGCTCCTTCGACGGGGGCCGGAAAGGACCGAACCTTAATGAGTGAGAGTAAATGAATTTTACCTGATGAAGGGAAGAAAGCAGAAAATATCGCAAGATACCTGCCTGCAAAAGAGTAGGGCGGAACCCGAGGGCTATGCAGGAGGGCAGACCTTTATCTGGATGACTGAAAACAACCTCACCAATGCCGACAAACCGGAATATGGGTTGTTAGAGCAAATCCTGTCGCCGACGAACCTAAACCGAGCCTTCAAACGGGTCAGGAGCAATAGGGGAAGCGGGGGTATAGACAAGATGGAAGTCGATTCATTAAAGGATTATCTTGTCAATAATAAGGATAAGCTCATACAATCGATATTGGACGGTAGTTACCGTCCTAATCCAGTTCGGAGGGTAGAAATACCCAAAGAAAAAGGGAAGAGAAATCTCGGTATCCCCACGGTGGTGGACCGTGTAGTCCAACAGGCTATTGCCCAAGTTTTAACGCCTGTCTACGAGAAACAGTTTTCAACGAACAGTTACGGGTTCAGACCCAAGCGTAATGCACATCAGGCATTGAATAAATGCAGGGACTATATCACAGAGGGTTATACCTACGCTGTGGATATGGACTTGGAAAAGTTCTTTGATACAGTCAATCAGAGCAAGCTGATAGAGGTACTATCAAGGACGGTAAAAGATGGGCGGGTTATCTCGCTGATCCATAAATACCTCAATGCAGGGGTAGTAATACGCAACAAGTTTGAAGAGACGAGAATGGGCGTTCCGCAGGGAGGTCCACTTAGTCCGCTGTTGAGCAACGTCATGCTTAATGAGTTGGACAAGGAACTCGAAAAGCGGGAGCACCGCTTCGTTCGATATGCTGACGATCTGGTAATCCTTTGCAGGAGCAAACGGAGCGCCGATAGGACGCTGGCGAACATCGTTCCGTACATCGAGAACAAACTGTTTTTAAAAGTAAACAGGGAAAAGACGGAGACAGCCTATATCTCAAAGATTAAATTTTTGGGTTATTCCTTTTACGTGATGAAAGGAAAAGGACGACTACGGGTACACCCGAAGAGCATTGCAAAGATGAAAGAGCGTATCAAAACGCTCACTTCAAGGAGCAATGGATGGGGGAATGCAAGACGGAAGGAGGCACTCAGAGAGTATATTACTGGATGGGTGAACTACTTCAAGCTAGCTGATATGAAGAGTCTACTATTAAAAGTAGACGAATGGTATCGCAGACGCTTACGTATGGTGATTTGGAAACAATGGAAACGGATACGTACTCGTGTCCGCAATCTCATAACGCTTGGTATTAATAAATACAAGGCATGGAAATGGGCGAATACGAGAAAAGGCTATTGGCATGTTGCCAATAGCTTTATCCTGAGCCAAACAGTCTCTAACGAGCGTCTTAGACTTGCTGGCTTTATTTTCTTTTCGGATTATTATTGGTATGTCCGGGTTATTATTTAAGGAACCGCCCTGTACCGAACGGTATGCAAGGTGGTGTGAGAGGACAGATAGGGATTTATCAGAAAGTCCCTATCTTCCTACTCGATTTATCGGAAATTCACGCTTTCCAATCTAAAAAATGTGTGGATATGAAGTAACCATTTCCGCATTTCATGAGTATAAGTATCATACGCAGTTGGAAGCACTATATAAGTAACCTGTAGAATGTTAAAACACACAAAGGCAATACTGTTATTGCTGGCGGCTATTTTCGTCTCTTTTTTTGACGTTTCTGTATCAGCACAGTGCGGGTCTGGTAAGATTGAGATGGAGATTTCAGGTTATGGTGCAATCATAGCTGGCCAGAATTCAATAGGGGATCCATTAAATTCTCTTGGTATTCCTGATGGATCGGGAGCCGTATTAAATTCTACTGCTGATTTTCTGATAATTGACCTGATAGATACTGTTAAACAGAGTCAGATATATAAAATTGTTTGGAGACAGAGTCAGGGAACCAGCGGTTCCTCCTTTCTGCGATGGGGTGAAAGCTTGGACAATGGGTCATTCACTATCCACCCATCGAGTGGGATCTCAACCACAAATGAACAGTTTTTCACAACTACAATTACGGCAAATACAGCCACCAGGTATATTAGGTTTTACTTTAGTACAGGCTCCTCTCGGTATGAAATTGATGGTATCTCTTTTATAACAACAAAATGTTTTACCAATAGTTGCTCAGGAGTATACTCTCCTCGCTTAGTTTCTGGAAGCGCGAAGCCTCTTGTCTCCGGGACTGATTATTATACAATAACCAGTCCGGAGCAACTAGATGGAGTCCCTGATGGGGGTTATTGTTATATAAATAGTACGGCTGGATGGCTTATTGCGAGTTTGCCATACACAATTCCAGCTGGTCAGAATTATTATATTATTTGGAGGCCATATTTTTCGGAATCGAATAATACTACCCGGATGGCAATCAGAGAGTCTTCGGACGGAATAAACTGGAGCTCCCAGAAACTTACTCCTATATATCCTGCTTCCTCTTCTTATCAGGTCGAGGTAGTAACAACATCTGTTAATACCAACCGTATCGAAATACGCCGCCCCCCGGGCCCATATTGTGCTGTATTCATCGATGCAATAATTTTTAATGCGGCTAGTTGTGAACCTCCGGCTCCAGGCTTAGATGTGACCGGAAACTTTAATTACTGTGGACTGCCTGTACCTATTGCACCAAGTCTGACTATCACTGACAACTCAAATCAACTGTTACAGTCTGCATATGTGCAAATTGGTTCAGGATTTCAAGCTGGTCAGGATATTTTAAGCTGCACACCGTCATATGGCATTACTGCCAATTATGTTTCTGCTTTTGGATTATTGGTACTGAGTGGTCAGGCAACTTCATCTCAATATCAGGAGGTCCTTAGTAGTGTTGTGTACTCTAATAACAATCCTACGCCTATTTTAGGTAGCAGGTCGGTTACATTTTCATTGGAACGTATTTTGGGGTTAAATGGACATTATTACAGGTATGTTTCATCAATTGGTATTGATTGGTTTAATGCGCGCCTTGAGGCAGAAAGGGCACATTTATTCGGAATGCAGGGCTATCTGGTCACTGTAACCTCGGCATTGGAAAACGATTTTCTAAGATATCAGATGAGTGGAGGTTCATCCTGGCTCGGATGTTCAGATTTTTATTCATCGGAGGGAGACTGGCGATGGGTTACAGGCCCTGATGCAGGAGGAGCGTTGATCACATACGCACATTGGGCTAGTGGCGAGCCTAATGATGATGGTGGTCAGGACTTCGGGCACTTCTTAACAACAGGATTTTGGGATGATGTGACTCCTGGAGGCGGTACCGGGCAGTATATGCCTGAAGGGTATTATGTTGAATTTGGGGGCATGTCTGGAGATCCTGTCATTGACATTTCAGGTTCTGTATCCGTAAATGTTGCTGGAGGGTCCTTTCCGGCTCCATCTATTTCCGGAAGTGATTCTTTGTGCCCCAGCTCGGTGGGTATTGTATATTCAACTGCAAATGTTAGTGGCCACAATTATTTATGGGAGGTCAGTGGCGGATCTATATCTGACGGCCAGGGAACAAATGCAATCACAGTAAGCTGGGGAGCCACAAACCCAGGAATTGTGAAAGTAACTGAAAGTATTGGCGGAGCATGTACCGTTTCTACTCCTGATTACTCAGTTTTTGTTGGCGATATTGTACCACCTGTTATCACTGGTTGTCCTGTTGATGTTACTGTTCAGACGGGCGTTGGTCGTCTGACATGTGACCAGGAGGCTACCTGGACTGAGCCCACTGCACTTGATAACTGTTCAGGAGTTATTACCTACACCACCCGCAGCCATGCTCCGGGCTCTACTTTTGCTGTAGGAACAACTGCCGTTACCTACACGTTTACCGACGCATCCTTGAACAGCTCTACGTGCACGTTTAATGTTATCGTAGAGGATAACACAGCTCCTGTCATCACGTGTCCTGCTGCTGTTACTGTCAGCTGTGATGCAGACAATACTCCAACAAGTACGGGCACAGTCACTGCTACAGACAACTGCGCTCCGGCATCAAACATAACCATAACCTACACTGACGTTAGCACCTATGATGCTGATCCTTCCAATATCCTGCATTACAATTACATTATCACCAGGACCTGGACTGCTACAGACGTAGCTGGTAATACCTCGAGCTGCATACAGCTTATCACCGTACAGGACGTTACGGCACCTGTTATCACCT
>CAYQNT010000006.1:40607-45913 GCA_964418865.1 uncultured Rikenella sp. | reverse complement strand
GCTCATTGCTATGGGCCAGAAGATCAGGAGGTCAGACTCGCTGTTCCTGGAGCCATGAAATTCTCCCGGAGATCAGACTCACTCTTGCCTGAGCCGTGGCTATGCTCCTCATGCCACCTGCCCCGGTTTTCAACAATCAAATAAAGTTATCATTACGCGCAACGTTTGGTATTAAAATTGCGTCTTTCATATAAAGCTGCAGTTTGTGACCCTCCCCCGGGTAACAGTACGGCTGACCGACGTCAAATGCAAAAAATTATTCAATTTGTTTGAATTATTACAAAATAGAGTTGTATCTTTGCGAACCAAAATTGGAGAATTTATAAACAATTTATTGGATAAGGATATGTATTTGACTACGGAGAAAAAACAGGAATTTTTCAAGACATTCGGATCATCAGAGATGGACACAGGCAGTGCTGAGGGTCAGATTGCTCTTTTCTCCTACAGGATTGCGCATCTTACTGAGCACCTTAAGAAGAACAAGAAGGATTTCAGTACACAGAGATCGCTCATAAAACTGGTTGGAAAAAGAAGGCGTTTACTTGACTATCTGAAAGTCAAAGATATTACAAGGTATCGTGAAATAATCAAAGCACTGAACCTGCGTAAGTAAAAGAAGAAAAGGCAATTTCAGATTGCCTTTTTTAATTCCCGGGGAAATCTCCACCTCATTTATTATTTATCCTGTAATAATCAATAATACACATGTATAAGTTAATTGAAAAAAGTATTGATCTTGGCGATGGCCGGACAATAGTAATTGAATCGGGCAAGCTGGCCAAACAGGCTGACGGTGCTGTAGTGGTGAGGATGGGTCGTACCATGCTGCTGGCAACCGTTGTAGCAGCAAAGGATGCGAAGGAGGACACAGATTTCATGCCTCTTTCCGTTGAGTATAAGGAAAAGTATGCGGCCTCAGGCCGTTTCCCCGGAGGTTTTCTCAAGAGAGAAGCCAGACCCGGTGACAATGAGATTCTTACCTCACGTCTTGTAGACAGGGTACTGCGTCCGCTGTTCCCAGACGACTTTCATGCTGAGGTTTTTGTGACTATCAACCTTATTTCAGCTGATAAGGATATCATGCCTGATGCACTGGCAGGACTAGCAGCATCGGCTGCGCTGGCGGTATCTGACATCCCCTTCCACGGACCAATATCAGAGGTCAGGGTTGCACGGATTAATGGTGAGTTTATTGTCAACCCGACATTTGAGCAGGTTGAGAACTGTGATCTTGAAATCGTTGTCGGTGCCACCTATGACAACATCATGATGGTTGAAGGTGAGATGCATGAAGTTTCCGAGGATGTAATGCTTGAGGCTCTCCGCATAGCTCATGAGGCCATAAAGCCCATGTGCCTTGCTCAGAAGGAGCTCGCAGAGATGGCCGGCAAGACCGTGAAGCGGGAATACTGTCATGAAGTAAATGATGAGAATCTCCGCAAAAAGGTGTGGGATGAAACCTATAAGAAGTGCTATGCACTGGCCGCCACCGGATCAGACAAAAAGACCCGTTCGGATGGCTTTGATGCCATCAAGGCTGAGTTCATTGCACAATTTCCTGAAGAGGAACCTGTAAACAAGATGCTGGTAAGCAGGTACTTCCACGATGTGGAGAAAGAGGCAGCACGCCGCCTTGTGCTTGATGAGCACAAGCGCCTTGACGGTCGCAAGCTTGATGAGATACGCTCCATCTGGTGTGAGATAGATCCCCTGCCCGCCGCCCACGGCTCAGCAATCTTCACAAGAGGAGAGACACAGGCGCTCGCTTCCGTAACCCTCGGCACAAAGCTCAATCAGAAGTTGATTGATGAAGTGCTAAGGCAGGGATCAGATAAATTTACCCTCCACTATAATTTTCCGCCTTTTGCAACAGGTGAGGCAAAACCTGCACGCGGAACAAGCCGCAGGGAGATAGGACACGGAAACCTGGCACACAGGGCTCTGAAGAACATGATGCCTCCTGATGAGACCAATCCGTACACTATACGCATTGTTTCAGACATCCTCGAATCAAATGGGTCATCATCAATGGCTACCGTTTGTGCAGGAACACTGGCGCTGATGGATGCAGGCATAAAACTGGCCAAACCGGTTTCCGGTATTGCCATGGGACTGATAACCGATAAGGACGGAAAGAAATTTGCAGTATTGTCGGATATCCTTGGTGATGAAGATCACCTTGGCGACATGGACTTCAAGGTCACCGGCACCCGTGACGGCATAACCGCCACACAGATGGATATTAAGGTTGACGGACTCTCATTTGAGGTTCTGAAGCAGGCTCTTGATCAGGCACGTAAGGGAAGGTTGCATATCCTTGACATAATGGATCAGACAATAGCCGAGCCCAGACCTGAACTCAAGCCTCATGCCCCAAGGATAGAGAAGATCTATATACCTAAGGAGATGATCGGTGCAGTAATCGGACCGGGCGGAAAGATAATCCAGGATATACAGGCTACAACCGGCGCCACAATAGTCATAGAAGAGATAAACGGACAGGGCATGGTTGATGTATTCGGTGAGAACTACGAAATCATCAAGGCAGCCCTCGACAGAATCAATGCCATTTGTGTTGTTCCTGAAGTAGGCAAGGTTTATACCGGTAAGGTTAAGACCATCACACAGTTCGGAGCATTTGTTGAGATACTTCCTAACAAGGATGGACTTCTCCATATTTCAGAGATGGACTGGAAAAAGGTAGCAACTGTTGAGGAATTATTTAAAGAGGGCGATATTGTTGAGGTCCAGCTTATTGAGGTTGATCAGAAGACAGGCAAGCTGAGACTCTCACGCAAGCCTCTGATACCCAAGCCGGAAGGATACGTTGAGCCTCCTAAACGCGAATATACAGAAAGAAGAGAGAGCCATGGTTCACGTGACGGTAACCGGGGTGGTGGCCGCGATAGTCGTGATAGTCGTGATAGCCGCGATGGCCGCTCACATGACCGCCGTCGTGATAACGACCGGTAATACCTGATTATAGTAATAGCTGCCTGCTAACCCGGGCACAAAATAATTTTATAAACAAGAGGCTGTCACAAAAGGGGCAGCTTCTTGTGATGTAACCCTATTCTGCCCCTGCTTATCCATTGAGGTATAATCGTATTGTATGTGAACAGTTCTTCTATTTGCTTGTTCTAAGGTACGGTGAGACCAATGAGTAAAAGAGTTAAACCTGTATACTAAAACTTAACAAATTATAAAAGGAAGAATTATGAAATTGAAAAAAACAGCTTTGCTACTGGTTGTGACAGCCTTGATAATTGCATTATTACCAGCATGTAACCAGTCGCCGGTCAGCAAAAAGGAAGAGGCCGGAACAGCTCATTACCGGAGTTTGCTTTTCAGCGAGACCCCGTGGGACCTCGAAAGGGGTTCGCGCCAGCTCACCGCTGAAGAGTCTAAAGATATTAACAACTATAAGTTCACCCTTGATAACACAGGCCGTATTCTTTCTGTTGAGTTTATGCGGGGAGATCAACTGCTCGGATATTCTTCCATGGGCGGAGCCGCAAAAGTGACTTATGATTATACAGACAACAAGCAGATCAAGCACTTCTTTGATAAGGATAACCAGCCAATAGAATCCGGCGGTGCATTTACCTGGGAGTATTCATTGAATGATAAAGGAGTAAGGACAGGCCTTAAGTTCTACGACAAAGAAGGTAAGCCGGTTGAGAACCGTAATAAGATCCATTCATTTGTATGGGTAATGCTTGAAGACGGTGTAGTGCAGGAAAAAAGGTACAACCTGGCAAATGAAGAGACCGTAATGAACCAGAACTGTCCGTTCTATGAACTCAGGTTCTCATATAATGACAAGGGTTATGTCACACGTATGGCTAACTATATGGAAGACACTTTGTATAACTGTACTGCAGAAAATTGCGGAGATATAGGCGTTTCTTATTTTACATTTGAACCTAATGAACATGGTGATCTCCTTCGTTTTTCTGTTTATAATGTCACCGGACAGATGGCCAATCTGTACTCAGGCTGGTCAAGAAGAGAAAGTAAATATGATGAGAACGGTTATATGCTGGAAACGGCAGTATTTGATCAGGACAATGAATATCTGGGCGGCAAAAGTGTACCGGTAACCCAAAACACCTATGACAAGCACGGGGCTGTTATACAATCAGTAAACATGGACAAGGATAGAAACATTATCAATAATCCTGATAACGGCGTCGCAATTACTGAATACAAGTATGATGAGAAAGGTAATCGCATCGAAACAATCCGGTATGACAAGGATAAGTTAGTTGTCACTCTCTAACAGACACAATCAGAAACACAATGGGTAATAAACTTAGCTTTTATGCTCTTTCCCTTGCACTGCTGGCTGTTTTCGCAATTGGCTGCACCGGTGGCAAGAAAAGTGAAAAGAAGCCGGAAGCCATCAGGGAGACAGTGGCCGCACCGGTGATCGGGCAGGAGACATTGCTCCTTCTTAAGGACCTGGAAGAAAATGGTGATTATGTTAACAGTCCCTACTTCCCCAGCCTTATCAAAGCATCGATTGTAAACGACGAACTGGCGAAGAATAACCTGATAGTTGACCTGCGGATACCTGAGAATTATAAGAGAGGTCATATTAAAGGAGCGGTGAATAAAAACTTCAGCGAACTCGCGGACTATTTTGAAAGCGGCATTAAGCCTTTTGAGTATGATAGAATAATAATGGTTGATGATGACGGGCAGGTATCAAGCTATGCCACCGCGCTGCTCAGGATGATGGGCTACGGCAATGTTTTTGCCATGCGATGGGGTATGGGCGGATGGAACAGACAGTATGCGGAACAGAGCTGGCTGCAGGGGGCTTCCGGTAAATATGAAGATAGGCTGGAAACCAGTGTCAATGAGACCCCCCTTGCTAAAGAGATGCCGGTTATCAATACCGGTTTGACGTCAGGTAAGGCAATAGGTGAGGAAAGATTCAGGGCGCTCTTTAAAGATGGCGTCAATAATATACTGATCACGGCAGATGAGGTCTTTAATGACCCTAAAGCATATTTCATAATCAATCTTGACCGCAAAGATAAATATGACGACGGTCATATCCCGGGTGCTGTGAGATACAAACCTGAATCTACGCTTGGCTTCACTGATATGATGGCCACCATACCTATTGACAAAACAGTAGTGATTTATTGCGGTACCGGACATAATTCAGCATTCGCATCTGCATTCCTTAGGCTGTTTGGCTATGACGCCCGTACACTTAAGTATGGAAACAACAGTTTCATGTATGATAAAATGGTAAAGGAAGAGGGTACTATGTCATGGCTGCCATTCAC
>CAYQNT010000006.1:6002-40597 GCA_964418865.1 uncultured Rikenella sp. | reverse complement strand
CGAATCGAACGATTATGCTGTTGTAAAATAATAATCAGAAATTCTGATCATTTAATCCGGGCCTGGCAATTTGTTTGTCAGGCCTTGGTTTTATTACTGCACATCATCTGCCTTAGTATAAGGCAGGATATAAATATTTCTCATTCCCATCTCACTCAAAACCATCCATATCCGGGCTGAAAGAGAGGTGTCTTCAGAAAACAGTATTACGGGTCCATCATTCTTCCGAATGCGCGACAGGTTTTCTTTATCAAGTACCGCCAGAGGCTCCAGCATTAGGGTGTTATTCTTAAAACGTTCATCATCATCAGCTGCTTTGTTGTCGAGATTAACAAACAGCATTTTACCGCTCAGCTGCGGAATCATATCTTCAGTAAGGAGGTTTATGCCAAGAGCTGACGGCTCTGCCCATTTTAACGCATCATACCTGAAATTGCTTGTACTGAAGGCCCTTATCATTATCATGCAGGTGATGAGCAAAAATATTGATAAGACAAGCCAGTATTGCTTTATAAATTTCATCTCTCTTTCAGTTAAGTCAATTCATTATTCGCATCCGCCGTCAAGTTTTTTTGCAGAGAACTTCTTTGATTCCATGAAGGTTATCTTCAGACTGTCGGGCAGGCTGTTAAGGACGGTGAACATCTCTCCGGCGCGTCTTCTTGTTTCGAACAAATAATTTTCCCTTGCTGTTATCCTGTCGCCTGTGAACCTTGCGTCAACCACCCTGCTTATCCATTCCGTCATACCTCCCTCCATGACATAGCTGTTATCATATCCCAGTCCTCTGCTGTAAACAAGGGCATAATAAGGTTCGAGGTTACCGGTTGAATAAAAGATATTCTTGATATTTTTATTATTGAGCCATATATCCGGGTCTTTCATGATGAACTGCGAGTAAGGTATATTTATAGCCCCGGGGAGCGTCTGATTTCTAAACTCTTCAGGTGACCTGAGATCTATCAGCTGTATGGTGCTGTCTTCTCTTACAATAAATTCTGCAATTTTATCAACGCTGAATGAGACATCCTTATCCAGAACCTCCTCAAGAAGCTTCGCAGGCTCAGCTGAAAACGATCTGTTTGCTGACAGTGGCAGCAGCGCCAGTATGATACTGAGCAGAATGAGCAGTAAGGAGATTTCTTTTCTGATTTTCATGTCATTTGCTTATAAGTCATTTGTTATATCTGGCCTGGCGAATCTCTTCTCAGCTAGTTCACCAATCCAGAACATGGTTATTGCTACGGCTACCAGTATGAGGGTAAAGAGCCCCGGGGAGAGCCCCAGTGCCTCGTTTATCTTCACTGGTCCGCGGTACTGAGCATTGGCCAGGGTCTCAATCATAGGGTACGTCTCTGTGAAGAGTAAGGCGCCTGCGAATCCGCCTGCCACAAAAACCATGGCATCAATTTTACCTATTGACATAGCGCACAGGCCGGTTCCAGGGCAGAAACCACCCATAATAAAACCTGCTCCCATAATTATGCCGCCAACAACAGATGCCGTCACATAGAACTCGTTGACATAAACCTGATTCAGGTTAAGTAATCCTATGTAACTGAGGATCTGTGCTCCGATCAGGGCAACTATTGCAGCTGTAAAGAATACTTTAAGCACGGTGGTATCATAACCGTAAAACATGCCTGCCAGCTTACGGCTGGAAGAGAAGCCTGCCTGCTCAAGGGCAAATCCAAAGCCTGTCCCGATCAGCAATGCTATTAGCATATTGAGCCACTCAGGGAACACGTATAATGATGAAAGTGGAGCCATGTAACTGTTTGTTATAATGATTTGTAACTGTTAACTTTTTTTATATCCAATTTTTCCTGAATATCCATGCAAAGGCATAAGCTGAACCGAATATGGAAATCATTGTGACGAAACCGGCCAGGGAGAGTACGGCCATACCTGATAGTGCCGCGCCGCTGGTGCATCCCCTTGCGAGCTGGCCTCCATAGACAAATAATACTCCACCCAAGAATGCAAAGATCAGTCTGCGTGTGACAGATATCCTGGGAGACTTTTCCACCTTGAGTTTTAATCGGCCTGACACTGCCCCGGAGATAAGCCCCCCCACAATTACTCCGAAGATCTCCAGTGACAGCCAGTTGGTCAGAGGCTTTTTGCCATCTTCAAAATATTTTGAATAGTAAGCTGAATTCTCAACATGTTCAGGGTTGACGGCGCCAACGATAGAAACTACGCAGTACTTGATACCTCCGCTGGCACCAAGACCACGACCTGATATTACCAATGCAATGAGCAGTACCAATCCCAGCAGGGTGCCTGCCAGATAGGGGTTGAGATATTGTCTTTTCACTATTGAGTGTTCTGTTTGTTAAAGTTCTTCGGATAAAAATAACAACTATCTGGTTAATGACATATAACATATAAACAAGCAGACTGTTTATAATTTTATTTTCGCCATGAATCCTTATATTGATACCAGGTGATTTTTTGTAAGTTTGATATTGATTGCAATCAGTGAGAATAATGGAGACCGTAAGGTACAATTACATAGTTATTGAAGGAAACATAGGAGCAGGGAAGACAACCCTGGCCTCAATGATAGCCAGCGACTTCAACGCCAAACTGATTCTTGAACGATTTGCAGATAACCCCTTCCTTCCCAAGTTTTACAATGATCCGGCAAGGTACTCCTTCCCTCTTGAACTGTCATTCCTGGCTGACAGGTACGGGCAACTCAAGGATGAGTTAATGGAACAGGATCTCTTCATGAGCTTTACCGTAGCTGACTATTATTTCATGAAATCACTGGTTTTCTCCTCACAGACTCTCGAGAAGGATGAGTTCAGCCTCTACAGGCAGCTCTTTTATATCATATATAACTCACTGCCAAAGCCCGATCTGTACGTCTACCTTCATCTGCCGCCTGAACAGCTCCTAAGGAACATTGCCAGCAGAGGCAGAGAATATGAAAAGTCTATCACTGCAGAGTATCTTACAGGCATACAGGAGAGCTATTTCAGCTTCTTCAGGCAGAACCCCGGAAACCGTTACCTGGTGCTTGATACTTCAAACATTGATTTTGTGGCAAACCATGAAGATTATCTCAGGGTAAAGGAGGTAATCTTCTCTGATACAGTTAACTCTGGCATTAACCTTCGCAATTTCTAATTATTTAATTTATTGCTTGCACTTAATGACTAATTATTTCGTAAATTTGCAACCAAATCAGAAATATTGTACAATTGTTTTATTTAAACTAGAAACTGATCGCAACTAATAAAAAACAAATTATGAAAAATTTCACCAGACTTTTTGTCATTCTGCTCGCTGCTGTTCTAATGTCAGGTTGCAGCAGTCTTGGCAAGATGAAGAAAAATTCCAATCTTGTCAAGTATGAGATTACCCCTAAAGTCCTTGAAACTCATGCCGGCATTGTTGCCGCACAGGTAAAGGCCACATATCCTGAGAAGTACTTTGACAAAAATGCTACTCTGAAGATTACCCCCGTACTTGTTTACGAAGGTGGTGAAACTGTATTTGATGAACTGCTTTTTGCCCAGGGTGAAAAGATTATGGCTAACAACAAGCCTGTTAGTTGGACCGGCGGGACCATTAGCTGGTCAGGCGATGTCAACTACAAGCCTGAGATGAAGGTATCAGAATTCATGCTCCGCTTTGTAGCAGAGAAAAAAGGCAAAACTCTTGAGTTTGACCCGATTAAACTTGCTGATGGCGTAATTGCTACATCAACACTGGTTGAAGATCACCCAATGCCAATATCATTGAAAGATAGCTATCAGAGGATTGTTCCCGAGCAGAAGATGGCTGACATACTTTATAACATCAACAGGTCTGATATACGGCCAGCTGAGCTGAAGTCGGCTGACATTCAGGCCCTCAAGGATTATATTGCTCTCGTCATGCAGAATGAGAGAATGGAAGTCAAGGGCGTTACTGCAAGCTCATATGCTTCTCCTGACGGTCCACTTACACTCAATGAGAAACTGTCAGTTGAGAGAGGTAAAGCTGCTGAGAAATATCTTAAGAAAGAGTATGGCAAGATACCTGAGCTCTCAGAACTCTTTGCCAACCAGACAACTGCTGAAGACTGGGATGGTTTCAAAAACCTCGTACAGGAGTCTTCAATGGCTGACAAGGAACTTATCCTCAGAGTGCTGTCAATGTATCAGGATCCTGCCGTTCGCGAACGTGAGATCAAGAACATGTCTACTGCTTATGAAGCTCTCGCTGACCAGATCCTTCCCCAGCTGAGAAGGTCAAAATTCATTGTTGACGTTAACCTTATCGGCCTCAGTGATGCCGAGATCCTTGACGCCATCAAGAATGATCCTTCAACCCTCAGCCTCGAGCAGATGCTCTACGCTTCTACTCTGACCGAAGATCCTAAGGAGATGCTTAAGTATTATACGATGGCTGCTGAAAAGGAACCCAAGTGCTTCCGCGCATGGAACAACATCGGCTGGGTAAATCTTACCATGGGTAACCCTGAAGCTGCTATGGTGGCTCTTGAGAAAGCCAAAGCTCTTAAGAATGATGACAATGTAAAGGCCAATATGGGCTTTGCTACTCTTATGCAGGGTGACATCAAGGCTGCCAGTGAGTATTTCAACTCAATGTCTGCCGCTACCCCCGAATCAAGATTCGGACTTGGAACCATCGCAATCCATGATGGCAAATATGATCAGGCTGTCAACCTTCTTGGCGACAAGCCTTCAATGAACCTCGCTCTTGCACAGCTTCTTAAGGGTGACATAAACAAGGCCAAAACAACCATGGAATCAGTTGAGCCATGCAAATGCGGTGCACCTTCTTACCTGAAGGCTGTTATTGCAGCACGTCTTGACGACAAAAATGGCGTTGTCAATAACCTGCGTGATGCTATTGGTTACAACAGTGACTGGAAGAATTATGCAAGGACTGACCTTGAGTTCGCCAAATTATTTATGGATGATACATTTGTTTCTATCACTAAGTAAGGGATAGTTAAGATAAATGAGACCCGTCATACCGAAAGGTGTGACGGGTTTTTTTATGCGCCTGCAGCCGTGCCCGTCAGATCCGACTTATTTCCCGCCTGCCGCCTTTCCCGCCAGCTCCGGCTTATCTCCCGCCTGCTGTCTTGCCCGCCAGCTCCCACAATACTATCCCTGCACTGACGGCTATGTTGAATGAATGTTTGGTCCCATACTGAGGTATCTCAATACATGCATCCGACAGATCAACCACCTCGCTGCTCACACCGTTTATCTCATGACCGAACACAAGAGCGTATCTTTTGCCCGGCTCAGGGTTAAACCGGTCAAGCGTAACAGCCTCTTCAGCCTGCTCAACGGAGATGATAATATATCCTTCACTCTTCAGCTCCCTGACGGCATCAGCCGCACTGTCAAAGTATTTCCATTTCACTGACTCGGTGGCACCGAGTGCTGTCTTATGGATATCCCTGTGAGGCGGCGTGGCGGTAATGCCACACAAATAAACAGCCTCAACAATAAACGCATCAGCTGTGCGGAAGATTGACCCCACATTATTGAGACTCCTGACATTGTCAAGCACAATGATGAAGGGAGATTTTTCCGAAGCACGGAATTCATTTACACTCTTGCGGTTGAGCTCTTCATTGGTCAGCTTCCTCATTCTTGAAAATTTTAACGAAAATAATTATAAAAAAGAGTAAATTACCTTCCTGTTAAATGTGTAATTACATCCTATCAGATATAATATCATGAACATCCACGAATATCAGGGTAAATCTCTCTTGCAGGCTCACGGAGTAGCTGTACAGGAGGGTTTTGTGGCTGAGACTGCCGGGCAGGCAAAGACGGTAGCCGAGGAGTTGCAAAAGAAATACGGAACAGAGATCTTTGTCGTCAAGGCACAGATTCATGCCGGAGGGAGAGGTAAAGGCGGCGGGGTGAAGATAGCACGCTCACCTGAAGAGGCCGCGGAGATTGCCTCCCGCATGCTGGGCATGACCCTTGTGACACCACAGACCGGACCTGCCGGCAAGGTGGTACGTAAGGTCCTCGTAGCCCGTGATGTGTACTACAAGGGCGAATCCGAACCAAAGGAGTTTTATATCTCCATGCTGCTAGACCGCAGGAGATCAGCATATGTAGTTATATATTCCACGGAAGGAGGCATGGACATTGAAGAGGTGGCCGAAGTATCCCCTGAGGCTATCTTTACCGAGGTAGTCGATTCCTCCTGTTGTCTGCATGAGTATCAGATGCGCATAATAGCCTCTAACCTGGGGCTTCACGGCAAGGCATACAGGGAGATGACCAGATTCATTGCGGGCCTCTGGGAAGCATTCGTCAACACCGACGCTGCTATGATTGAGATAAACCCTCTCCTGAAAACCAGTGATGATAAGGTACTGGCCGTCGACTGCAAGTACTCAATTGATGATAACGCTCTCTATCGCCATCCTGAGTTAGCCGCCATGCGCGACCTGAATGAGGAGGATCCCACCGAGGTGGAGGCCGGAGCCAGCAACCTGAATTACGTTAAGCTTGATGGTGACGTGGGGTGCATGGTAAACGGTGCAGGCCTCGCCATGGCAACAATGGATCTTATCCAGCTCTCCGGAGGCAAGCCTGCAAACTTTCTGGATGTCGGCGGCGGTGCAAACGCAAAGACAGTAGAGGCAGGGTTCCGTATCATACTTAAGGATCCTCACGTAAAGGCTATTTTGGTCAATATCTTTGGAGGTATCGTCAGGTGTGACCGCGTAGCAGATGGGATCATTGAAGCTTATAAATCTATCGGCGATATCAAGGTTCCGGTCATCGTCAGACTGCAGGGCACCAACGCCATAGAGGCTAAAGAGCTGATTGACAACTCGGGATTGAAAGTCATTTCAGCATCTACCTTCACTGACGCTGCCGAGAAAGTGAGTGCGGCACTGAGGGTGTGAAAAACGCGTTTGCGGATATAATCATACCGGTGGCTGTCAGCGGCAGTTACACCTATGGCATACCGGATGATATGCGCGGCTCATTGAGACGCGGAAGCCTCGTGACACTCCCCTTTGGCCAGAGCAGGAATATCACCGGGCTAGTGATAAATATTCATGACACCCCGCCACCGGGCCTGACAGTCAGGGAGATCACCGGCATGCTCCCGGAGGAGGCCTCGGTCAGTGAGCGCCTCATTGACTTCATCCTATGGGTGTCTGACTACTATATGGCCTTCCCCGGTGAGGTGATGAAGGCTGCCATACCCTCGGCGGATGATCTCCCGGGAAGTCCGATAAAACGCAGAAAGAAAAAGAAAGCCGGTGAGGACGATGAATCGCTCTGCCTGCCTTCTGCTCTTAACGCTGTTCAGGAAGAGGCTTATAAAAATATCTCCATGATGTTCACTGAACAGCAGGTGGTGCTCCTTCACGGTGTGACCTCCAGCGGCAAGACGGAGATATATATTCATCTCATGCAGGAGCAGCTGGCCGCAGGCAGGCAGGTGCTCTATATGCTGCCCGAGATAGCACTCACCACCCAGATCATAGAACGTCTCAGGAAGCACTTCGGCTCATCCATAGGGGTGTTTCACTCACGTCTGACGCCCTCAGCACGGCGTGATGTGTGGCAAAAGGTCAATGACGGTACCCTCAGGGCAGTACTGGGTGTCAGATCATCACTCTTCCTGCCGTTCAGGGATCTGGGACTGATAATCATTGATGAGGAGCATGACTCCTCCTACAAGCAGTATGACCCTGCACCTCGGTACCATGCCCGTGATGCTGCCATGATGCTTGCACGCATCCATGACAGCCATACCCTCCTTGGGTCAGCCACACCTTCGCTGGAGAGCTATCACAATGCCACCGCCGGAAGGTTTGGTCTGGTTGAACTGATGACCCGTTATGGTGATGTAATGATGCCTGAGATGATAATATCCGACACACGCACTCCGGCAAGGAAGGCCAGGGCAGCGCAGCACTTTACCCCCCGCCTGCTACAGGCTATTGAGGAGGCGCTGGGCAGAGAAGAGCAGATCATGCTCTTTCAGAACAGGAGAGGCTTTTCCCCTTTTATCATGTGTGCCGGATGCGGATGGGTGCCGTCATGCACCAACTGCTCCGTAAGCTACACCTACCATAAGAGTATAGGACGAATGGTATGCCACTACTGTGGTAAAAGCGTCAGGCTCCCGTCAGAGTGCCCGGAATGCGGGTCAACCTCCCTGACAACAAAAGGATTCGGGACAGAAAAGATCGAAGAGGAGATTAAGATAATCTTCCCTTCGGCAAGGGTGGCAAGGATGGATCAGGACACTACCAGAAGAAAAGGGGCTGTCTCGGAGATACTGACTGCCTTCGCCGACGGCGAAACGGACATATTGATAGGCACGCAGATGATCTCCAAGGGACTTGACTTTGAGAGGCTGACCGTGGTGGGAATACTTGATGCCGATAACATGATGCATTTCCCTGACTTCAGGGCCTTCGAACGCAGCTTCCAGCTCCTGGCACAGGTAAGCGGCAGAGCCGGCAGACGTACGCGCAGGGGAAAGGTGATCATACAGACGGCTGATCCGGTGCACATGGTTCTCAGACAGGTGCTGAAGAATGATTACAAGGCTATGTGCAGCTATCAGCTTGAAGAGAGATCACTGTTCGGGTATCCTCCCTTTACCCGTATTATTAAGATAGTGCTCAGGCACGGTGACATGGAGGAGCTGAACATGTCATCAGCGCGCCTGGCAGAGAACCTGCGCAAACACCTGGGCAGCCATGTGCTCGGCCCCGAGTTTCCGCTGGTCATGCAGGTGCAGAAGTGGTACATCAAGAATATCATGATAAAGATTGACAGCAGCCTGTCGCCCTCCAAAGTGAAGGAGGTGATACGCAGGGAGATGGAGAATGAGTTGAAAATGACAAGGAATGGATCTCTTCGTATCCATGCTGATGTTGACCCGCAGTGACCCGAATGACACTTTGATATTAAAATTTTATGAAAAGCACGATGCCCATTACATTAAAGGTCACTAACACATACAAACTGAATAAAAAGCACGATGACCATTACATTGAATAAAACATGGCCGCGAACCATGGCTTTCCTTACAGCTGCGCTTCTGATGATGGCACTGTACGGCTGCAGTAATAATAATGATGACAATATCATTTACCCTGCTGATCTTGCCAATACTCTGATGGGCACAGACTCCGAATACCTGCTGTCGCACGGCAACACCTATCCGGCTGTGGCCCTGCCCTTCGGCATGAACTTCTGGACGCCGCAGACACGCAGGAATGGCGACGGATGGGCTTATGCATATGATGATCACCGCCTGATGGGCATCAAACAGACCCATCAGCCCAGTCCCTGGATCAATGATTATGCTGCCTTCTCACTTATGCCGGTGACAGGTGGAAACAAGATCACAGAAGAGCAACGCGCCTCATGGTTCTCGCACAAGGCAGAGGTGGCACGCCCATATTATTATAGTGTATACCTTGCCGATTATGATATCACTGCGGAGGTATCACCCACAGAGAGATCGGCATACTTCAGGTTTACCTTTCCTGCAGATGACTCTTCGGCAGTAGTTATTGACGCCTTCGCAGGCGGTTCTATGGTCACTATCATACCTGAAGAGAACAAGGTGATCGGCTACTGCAGGAACAACCATGGCGGCGTGCCTGAGAATTTTCACAACTATTTTGTTATCATCTTTGACCGCAAGTTTGATTTCTACTCCACATCTCTTGACGGCACGCTGATGCCGGGAGCCACTGAGCAGGAAGGAGGTCATGCTGTGGCTGTTGTCGGATTCCGTACAGAGAGAGGAGAAAAGATCACTGCCAGGGTAGCATCATCATTCATATCACCGGAACAGGCACTGCTGAACCTCGAAAGGGAGACAGGCGGCCGCGACTTTGACATGGTACGTGAGGCAGCACGTGATATATGGAACAGTGAGCTCGGGCGAATTAAGGTGGAGGGCGGCACAGATGATCAGACGCGCACATTCTATTCAACACTCTACCGTACGATACTCTTCCCCCGCATGTTCCATGAGATCGATGCGGAAGAGAATATTGTACATTACAGTCCATACAACGGGAAAGTCCTGCCGGGCAGACTTTTTACCGATAACGGCTTCTGGGACACCTTCAGGGCTGCCATGCCTCTGATAACGCTCCTCTACCCGGATATCTCCTCACAGATCATGGAGGGACTGGTAAATGCTTACCTCGAGAGTGGCTGGCTGCCTGAATGGGCTAGCCCCGGCCATCGTAACTGCATGATAGGCAGTAACTCCGCATCTCTCATCGCTGACGCTTACCTTAAAGGTATCAGGGGCTACGCCATTGACACCCTGTGGAATGCCATGGTAAAGAACACCCTGGGTCATGGACCCGTTCACTCCGTTGGCAGGTACGGTGCTGAATATTATAACAGCATCGGATATGTGCCCTATGATGCGGGTATAAATGAGAATGTGGCCCGCACACTTGAATATGCATATGCCGACTGGTGTATGTGGAAGCTGGCCCGCGAGCTGGGGAGGCCGCAGGAAGAGATTGATCTGTATGCTGCCAGAACACAGAACTATAAAAATGTGTTTGACGCAGAGAGCAAGCTCATGAGAGGCAAAAACCTTGACGGTAGCTTCCAGTCGCCTTTCAGTCCCTACAAGTGGGGCGATGCGTTCACTGAAGGCAACAGCTGGCATTATACATGGAGCGTACTCCATGATGTGGCAGGTCTGGCAGAGCTGATGGGCGGAGCAGATCAGATGGCACTGATGCTCGATTCTGTATTTGTGGTGCCACCGTTGTTTGATGATTCGTATTACGGTTTCCCAATACATGAGATACGCGAGATGCAGGTTATGAACATGGGTAACTATGCACATGGCAACCAGCCCGTGCAGCATATGATCTACCTTTATAACTACACCCCGGAGCCGTGGAAGGCGCAGCAGAGAGTGAGAGAGGTGATGGATAAGCTTTATAACTACACTCCTGATGGCTACTGTGGTGATGAAGATAACGGACAGACGTCGGCATGGTATGTCTTCAGCGCCCTGGGATTCTATCCTGTCACACCGGGTACCGGAGAATATGTCACCGGCTCACCTATTTTCAAAAAAGCAACTATCTCATTTGAGAACGGCAAGAAACTGGTAATTGATGCACCAAAGAACAGCCGGGAGAATATATATGTCAGCTCTGTCAGCCTGAATGGCAAACCTGTCAATGTTAATTATATTACTCATAATCAATTGCTGAATGGGGGAGTAATGACCTTTAAGATGAGCTCACGGGCTGATACGGGGCGCGGGACGAATCCTTCAGCGCGCCCGTACTCATATAGCGTAATCAGGGCCGAATAAACAGTTTCAACATATCAGAGTCTCTTAATTCAGGCTTCCGGATACGAAATTGTATCACGGTTTTTGTTTTACTTCAACAATGATGTAACTTTGCAGTAAGATCATCGTGTTTAACGGCTGATTATGTGACATTTTATTTTACCGGAAAAATGGAACCTGAATATTACTTTCCAAATATAACCAGGAACTACAGACGACTGTTCGAGTGTCTGATGTTTTACAATTAGACTTTTCTGATTTGGATAACCCATCGGTTATCCGAAGAGATCGTATTCCACGATCTTACCCAGGTTTATCCTCAACCAATTATCTCATATCACATTCTAAAATTACAATCATGTTTGAAAATATAATTCCCCATACAGATACTCCTGAAAGACCGGCAGCGGCTGAAGGCAATTTTTATGAGTCGAAGAAAAACAAGATCGGTCCCGGCATGAATGAGCGGGTTCAGAGACTGAGGAAGCTTAGTTTTGAAGCTGAGCCTACTCTTTCAATAGAGAGGGCTCTGCATGAAACAGCCTTTTACAAGGAGAACTATGGTAAGTATTCAATTCCTGTTTTGCGTGCCCTTAATTTCCTTGATCACTGCCAGAAGAAGGCTATTTATCTGGGTGATGATGAGCTGATTGTTGGTGAACGTGGCCCAAAGCCCAAATGTGTGCCAACCTTTCCGGAGCTCACCTGCCACAGTGTTGAGGACTTTCATGTTCTTAACACCCGTGAAATGCAGCGCTATACTATAAGTCAGGCTGACATTGATCTTTACGAGAAAGAGGTTATACCCTACTGGAAAGGAAAGACACAGCGTGAGCGTATCTTCAGCCATGTCCCTGCTGAGTGGAAGGCTGCCTATGAGGCAGGACTGTTTACTGAGTTCATGGAGCAGCGGGCTCCGGGTCACACGGCTCTTGATGGCAAGATTTACAGAAGAGGCATGCTCGATTTTAAAAGGGAGATAGCAGCAAATATTGCATCACTCGATTATCTTAATGATCCGGAAGCCACAGATAAGGCAGAGCAGTGGAAGGCAATGGATATTTCGTGTGATGCCGTCATACTTTTTGCTGAACGTCATGCTGAGCTGGCAGAGAAGCTTGCTGCCGGGGAGAAAGATAAGGTCAGGGCGGCTGAGCTGATTAAAATAGCTGAGGTATGCCGGTGGGTTCCGGCAAACGCTCCCCGTAACCTGTGGGAGGCAATTCAGATGTACTGGTTTGTTCACCTTGGTACAATAACGGAGCTGAACGGATGGGATGCCATGAACCCCGGTCACTTTGACCAGCATCTGGCGCCCTTTTATTACCGTGAGATAGAAGAAGGCACTCTTACCCGCGAGCAGGCTAAGGAGCTGATCTCATGCTTCTGGATAAAAGTCAACAACCACCCGGCTCCGCCAAAGGTTGGCATAACCGCCCGTGAGAGCGGCACATATAATGACTTCACTAATATTAATATAGGTGGCGTAAAGGGTGACGGCAGTGAAGGTACAAGTGAGGTATCATATATTATGCTTGAGGTGATAGAGGAACTACATATCCTTCAACCCGGCAACTCTGTACATATCAGCGCAAAGACTCCTGACAAGTTTCTCCATGCAGCTGCACGTCTTATCCGCCAGGGACATGGCTATCCCTCTGTTTTTAATCCTGATATATATATTCTTGAGCTCCTGCGGCAGGGAAAATCACTCCGCGATGCACGCGAAGGAGGTTGCAGCGGTTGTATTGAGGTAGGTGCTTTCGGAAAGGAAGCCTATCTGCTGACAGGGTATCTCAATGTGCCAAAGATACTTGAGGTGACGCTCAACAACGGCATAGACCCCGTCACAGGCAAGATGGCAGGCAAGGCTACCGGAGATCCGCGCGACTTTAAAACGTACGATGATCTTTATAAGGCTTTTCTTGACCAACTCCATTTTATTGTTGATCAGAAGATGAGGGTGAGCAATTATATTGACCGGATGTTTGCAAAATAC
Organism: uncultured Rikenella sp.; assembly: GCA_964418865.1. Classification (GTDB taxonomy): domain Bacteria; phylum Bacteroidota; class Bacteroidia; order Bacteroidales; family VadinHA17; genus SR-FBR-E99. Next base: position 27,279 of record CAYQNT010000006.1, on the reverse strand, counting down.
GCACCGGCACCCTTCCTCTCCGTTGTCATTGAAGACTGCATATCAAAAGGCAGGGATTACTATGATGGCGGTCCGCGATACAACACAAGCTATATACAGTGCTGCGGACTGGGTACCGTCACTGACAGTCTCTCAGCATTGAAAAAACATGTGTATGAAGAGAAGACATTCAGCATAGACAGGCTGCTGAAAGCCGTACTGAAAAACTTTGAAGGTGAGGAAGTACTTCGGCAGACAATAGTGAACAGAACGCCTTTCTTTGGTAATGACAATGATTACGCTGATGATATTGCTGTAAAGGTTTATGATGATCTTGTAGCTGAGATTGACGGCAAGCCCAACATCAAACCCGGAGGCAAATACCACCTTAACATGCTCTCAACCACCTGTCATGTTTATTTTGGTAAAGTGATGGGCGCCACGCCAAACGGCCGCCTCGCAGGAAAGTCAATATCAGACGGCACCTCACCATCACACGGAGCTGACACGCACGGACCTTCATCTGTGGTTAAGTCACTGACGAAGCTTGACCATGTTAAATCAGGCGGTACACTACTGAATCAGAGGTTCTTACCCAGCCTTTTGCGCAGTGATGAAGATATTAAGAAGCTGGGTCAGCTCATAAGAAGTTACTTCACTCTCGGTGGCCATCACATACAGTTTAATGTTGTGGATACTGCCACCCTTTATGCAGCCCAGGCTGCTCCGGAAGACTACAGGGACCTTCTGGTGAGAATGGCCGGCTACAGCGATTACTTCAATGACATGAATGCCGATTTACAGCAAGAGGTCATTGAACGTACAGAGAACGACTCATTCTAGTATGCCGGTGAAAACCAAACCTGCCATAGAAAAAGATGAGTCATGAGTATGCCCGAGAGCCTGATTTTTGATATTAAGCGTTATGCGATCAATGATGGTCCCGGAATACGTGTGGTAATCTTTTTCAAAGGATGCAACCTGCATTGTGCCTGGTGTCATAACCCTGAGAGCATCTCACCCAGGGTTGAAAAGATGTTTGCGCCCTCCAAATGCATCAGGTGCGGTAGCTGCGTGGAGGTGTGCCCTGAGAAGGCAATAATATTAACTGTTGACGGTATTGTAACTGATCCGGCCCTGTGTAAGGTTCACGGCAGATGCGCTGAAGTATGCCCTACACTGGCCATTGAGATGTCAGGTAAGGTGATGAGTGTTGACGCTATCATGGCCGAGATAGAGAAAGAACGCCTCTTCTTTGATCAGTCAAACGGTGGCGTTACCTTCTCAGGCGGAGAGCCGCTGGTACATATCCCGATGTTGAGAGAGTTACTTGACGAATGTGGCAAGAGAAATATCCACAGGGCTGTTGATACGGCAGGTAATGTCAGCACTTCAACGCTTCTTGATATAGCAGCCAGAACAGATCTCTTCCTGTGGGATCTGAAGATGATGGATTCAGACCTTCACAGGAAATGGACCACTGCCCCTAATGAGATGATCCTTCACAACCTGACTGTGCTGGCAGAGACAGGAGCTGAGATCATAATCAGGATACCGCTGATGGGAGGGATCAATGACACTGTTGATAATATAGCGCAGACCGCACTGTTTATTTCCAGCCTGGCAGGAAGGAAGAAGGAGGTAAATCTGTTGCCTTTCCACAAGATTGCGCAGAACAAGTATATGAAGCTTGGCCGCTCTGAATCGTTCGAGCTGTTCGAAGAGCCTGACAAAGAGACACTGACAAGGATTATTGCACAGTTTGCTGAGCAGGGAATAAAAGCAACAGTAGGAGGCTAGGTTAAGCCTGCTTTTTGTACTTTCGGGTTATATCTGAACATTGACTTGATATATTATGGCTGATCTTAATCTTGCGGGCATATTTCCCCCGCTTCCAACATCATTTGACAGAGACGAAAACCTTATGCCTGACAAGATCAGGTTTAACATAGGTAAACTGTTGAAGTATGACCTTGCAGGCATTTTGATACTGGGGTCCAACGGAGAGCAGGTGATGCTCTCTGAGAATGAGAAGATAAAGGCCATCGCCGCTGCCCGTGAAGCAGTGCCGTCAGACCGGCTCTTGCTGGCCGGAACAGGCTGCCAGTCGACCCGTGAGACTATTGCCCTCACCAGGGCTGCCGCCGCCGAAGGTGTTGATGCAGTATTGGTAATCAATCCTTTTTTTTACAAGGGGTGCATGAACCATGATGAGCTTGTAAGCCATTATTTTGCTGTGGCTGATGCCTCTCCTGTGCCGGTACTGGTTTATAACATGCCGGGCAACACCGGTATTGACATGCCGGCTTCAATGATAATAGCAATGGCAGCACATCCCAATATTGCCGGACTGAAGGAGTCAGGAGGCAACGTGGTGAAGATGGGAGAGGTACTGCATAATGTGAAACCTGATTTTCAGGTTCTTGCCGGCGGCGCAGGCTTCCTGCTCCCGGCCCTGGCCATGGGTGCCAAAGGGGGTATCCTTGCCAGCGCTAATATAGCACCACAACACTGTATAGATATTTATAACGCCTTCAGAAATGGCGAGGCTGACAAGGCAAAGTACCTGCAGCAGAGGATAATATCGCTCAATGCGGCAATAACATCAAAATGGGGTGTTCCGGCGCTTAAGGTCGTCATGGATCATGTGGGATTATGGGGAGGAGATGTAAGAAGGCCGCTGCTCCCATTAAGGGAGGAGCTGAAACCACAGCTGCTTGCGCTTCTCGGCGACGACGGAATAGTACTTTATAACGAATAATAAGAATAGAATATGAAGGGACGAAAACTACTGATGATACCCGGTCCTATTGAATTTGAACCGGCTGTAATGCAGGCTGTAGGCATACCAACAACGAGCCATGTGGCCGCTGATTTCATAGAGTCATTTGGCCATTCACTGGAGATGATGAGAGAGGTATGGCTTGCCCCTTCCGGGCAGCCGTTCATCATTGCCGGCACCGGCACCCTGGCAATGGATATGGCAGGGTCTAATCTCATTGAACCCGGCGACAGTGCTCTGGTTATCTCCACAGGGTACTTCGGAGAGAGGTATGCAGAGTTACTTAAGAGATACGGAGCTGATGTGACAATACTGAACGCTCCGACAGGTGACAGGGTAAAGATTTCGGAGATTGAGGCAGAACTGAAAAGAAAGCAGTATAAGCTCATGACCTTTACCCATGTTGACACCTCAACTGCTGTCAGAGTTGACCCTCAACCGCTGGGTCTCCTCGGACAGAAATATGGGGTTCTTACAATCCTTGACGGAGTCTGTTCTGTGGCCGGTGAAGAGATCAGACAGGATGAATGGATGATTGATGTTGTGCTCACAGCTTCGCAGAAGGCCGTGGGCGTGCCTCCGGGGCTGGCGCTGATGGTGGCCTCCGAGAAGGCCATGGCGACATGGCGTGACCGTAAGAGACCTGTAGGCAACTACTATTGCGACTGGCATAACTGGCTCCCGGTGATGCGTGCCTATGAGGAGAGAAGGCCTTCCTACTTTGGCACACCGGCCGTTAACCTGGTAAGCGGCCTCGAAGTAAGCCTGAACCTCATACTTAAGGAGGGAATGGAGGCACGCTTCCTGAGACACCAACAGGCTGGACAATCATTCCGCGAGGCGATGAGAGATATGGGCCTCAAAATGATTCCGCTGAGCGAAGAGACCAGCGCCAACACCCTGTCAGCACCCTACTATCCTGAAGGAGTGAAGGGAAGCGAATTCATGAAGGCTATCGCATCATCAGACGTTATACTGGCAGGCGGACTACTCCCGGAGATAAAAGATAAATACTTCCGGGTAGGACACATGGGCTCAGTGACCCGGGGAGACCTGCTTACCACCGTCTCAGCAATATCCGGAGCACTTGCTGCCTGCGGATATAGTAAATAGAGCCCGCACCCCGGCGCGACACGTTGATTATTAGAGTGGTATAGAATGCAATAGATTATTCAACCATACAACTATTATAAAAAACTCCGGATCATGTCACTTACAGAAAAAATTTCCAGCGACCTGATGGCCGCCATGAAGGCACAGGACAAAGAGGTGCTGGAAGCCCTCAGGGCTGCCAAGACAGCCTTTATTCTTGCCAGGTCAGAGAGAGGCCATAATACTGTGCTCTCACAGGAGGAGGAGATAAAGATCATTCAGAAACTTGTCAAACAGCGGAAGGAGTCTGCTACTATCTACAGGGAGCAGAACAGACCTGATCTCTACGTGAAGGAGGAGAGTGAGGCGGCAGTGCTTGAGAGGTATCTTCCTGCAATGATGAGCGAGAAGGAGCTTGAGGATGCACTTAAGACTATCATAGCCCGTATGGGCGCCGGGGCACCGTCAGACATGGGACGGGTCATGGGAGTGGCTACAAAGGAGCTTGCCGGAAAAGCTGAAGGCAGGGAGATATCGGCAAAGGTGAAACAGCTGCTTGGCTGAAGATGAAGGTGGAGGTGAAACAGCTGCTTGGCTGAAGATCAGGTTTTACTCTTCCCTCCCGGCCTCATGAAGTTCCTCAGCACCCGAATGATGCGCCTCCGTTTGGCAACAAGATCAGTGAGCTCAATCACCATATCAGCATTGACCCTCTTCGCCATGGGGATAACATATTTCTCAGTCTGGTCAAGATAATCGGATATCTTGTGGTCAGGACGAATATCACGATGCAGGTCGGTGAGATTGCTGATACGGTCAGCACACTTTAACACCAGGGCATTAACTGATCCCTTATCAAGTACCCGTTGCAGATACTGCTCCTTGGTCTCATCTTTCATCTTTGTGACCTCCAGTACAAGGTCAACCACTTGTGTGCCTTCGTCGTCCAGCGATCTGATCTCCTCAACCTGTGTCTCGGGCATATCTTCAAGCAGGTCATGGAGCAGTGAAGCTTTCAGGAGAACACTGTTGGTGTAGAACTTGTAATCGAGCAGAATACCAAGAGTGGAGAAGCAGTGCCGGAACTGGTTGCCGCCTACATCTCTCTGAATACTGATCAGCGCCGTGGCTTTAAGAATATATGGTGCGAGTACTAAATTTTTCAGGTTTTCAAGTGAACTCATAGTCGTTATTCTGAAGCAACAAAATTACAGATTTTGTCATAACCATTATTGTATGACATCATATTAATTATAAAAATTGTTTCCACATTATATACGGATGAAATCTGACTGCAGTATTGCAATAATAACAAATGCCGGTGAACATATTGCTCTATCTTTGCTTACTTATATCGGGAGTAGTTTTTTATGTCTGAAAAGAGAGATAAGGGTAGCGGTTCAGGACTGAAGGAGATGTTGAAGCTGTATAGGTTTCTGAAGCCGTATAGGTGGATGTTTGCCCTCGGCTTGTTATTCCTGCTACTCTCCACCTCAGCCAGCCTCATGTTCCCGAAGCTCCTGGGTGACATGGTTGATCTGGCTAACACGGGCAAGCTGTCGGCTGAGATAACCCGCAAAGGATTGTTTCTTCTTGTCATTCTGGTAGCACAGGCGCTCTTCGCCTACTCACGTACCAGGCTCTTCGTAGTTGTCACAGAGAGAACCCTGGCATCAATACGGCAGCATCTATATAATCACCTTATTAAACTCCCGATGTCCTTTTTCTCGTCGCGCAGGGTAGGGGAGCTTAACAGTCGCATATCATCAGACGTCTCACTTTTACAGGATACTCTTACCTATACTCTTGCTGATCTCATCTCTCAGATCATAGTGATCATTGGCGGCATAACCCTCATGATGATCAGCTCATTCAGGCTGACACTTTTCACCCTTGCAATTATTCCGGCGATTGCCCTCCTGGCATTTTACTCGGGGAGGGCCATACGGCGTTATTCAAAAAAGGCACAGGCCTTCGTGGCCGAGTCGAATACCATAGTTGAGGAGACCCTTCAGGGAATACAGAATGTGAAGGCTTTCACCAATGAATCATTTGAGAGGAGTCGTTACCGCGAAAAGACCGAAGAGGTGGCAAAGGCAGGTATCAAGGGTGGGAAATATCAGGCGGCTATCTCATTCATCGTACTCGGATTCTTTGTCTCCCTGGCAGCAGTGATATGGAGGGGAGCAATTATGATCTCCAACGGACAGATGGCGGCCGGACAGCTCTTATCATTTGTCATCTACTCAGGTTTTATAGGAGGTAATATTGCCGGTATGGCCGGTGTCTACACCCGTCTCCAGAAGACGCTGGGCGCTTCCGAGAACCTGCTTCTGCTTCTTGAGGAGCCTGCCGAGAAGATTGATGATGAATATATCGCCTCCCCTGAACACACACTTCACGGTCAGATAACCTTTGACGGTGTCAGCTTCAGATACCCCTCACGACAGGAGGTGGTAGTACTTAGGGATGTGAGCTTCACCATAGAACCGGGCCAGCAGATAGCAATAGTCGGCCCAAGCGGAGCAGGCAAATCAACGGTTGCCTCACTGCTCCTTAAGCTGTATGATCCTACCGGAGGAGTGATACGGTTTGACGGGCGTGACAGCATGATCTTCCCACTTACGGCTCTGCGGGCCCAGATGGCGGTGGTGATGCAAGATGTGTTTCTCTTTGGGGGCACGATACGTGAAAATATTGCCTACGGAAAACCCGGCGCCACTGACACTGAGATAACTGACGCAGCTATACAGGCCAATGCATTGGAGTTCATTCAGTCATTCCCTGACAAGATGGAGACCGTGGTGGGAGAGAGAGGCGTGCAGCTCTCCGGTGGGCAGCGCCAGCGTATAGCCATTGCCCGCGCCGTGCTCAAGAACCCAAGGATTTTAATCCTTGATGAGGCCACGTCGTCACTTGACTCTGAGTCGGAGAGACTGGTGCAGGGGGCGCTGGAGAAACTGATGACAGACCGCACCTCGCTGGTCATCGCTCATAGGCTGTCAACAGTACGTAAGGCTGATCAAATCATAGTACTCAATGACGGGATGATAGTTGAACAGGGCACTCACGCGGAGCTGTTGACCAACGGCAACGGGCTTTATAAGACCCTGACTGAGCTACAGTTCAGTACCTGAGTAATCTTAAGGAAAGAGCAGTCGCTTAGACCATGTGCGGCCATCTTCCGTCATCCTCACGTATTGTATCCTGTCGTGAAGGCGGTACTCCCTGCCCTGCCAGAATTCCACATAGTGAGGTGAGAGGCAATAACCGCCCCAGTTATCAGGTCTGGGGATTGGTTTGTCGCGATACTTTTCGTTGATCTCCGTCGCCAGTCTCTCAAGCAGCTCCCTGCTCTCGAGTATCTTGCTCTGTTGTGATACCAAGGCGCTGATCTGGCTCTCGCGCGGCCGGCTCCGGAAATATGCATCGGACTCTTCTGCCGGCAGCCTGAATACATCACCCGCGAGCCTTACCTGACGGTATAACTCGCTCCAGAAGAATGTCATTGAGGCATGATTATTATGTTCCAGCTCCTCGCCCTTACGGCTGTCATAGTTAGTATAGAAAGAAAAACCCCGGTAGCTGAAGTCCCTGAGAAGAACAATCCTTCCTGATGGTCTTCCGTCAGCATCAACTGTAGCCACATGTACAGCATTAGGCTCTTTTACATTATGTGAAACAGCATCCTCCATCCATCTTTCGAACTGAAGGACTGGATCTTCGGCAAAAAAGGCAGCATCAAGCCCTTCGCCATGGTACTCATTCCGAAGAATACTGGTTGTTCTGCGTATGGAATTCATTGGGGGATTTGTTATTGAGGATTACACAATACAATGAAACAACAATTTTCTGAATATGTTTAACTATTCCCGGCGGCATCTCATTTATTTGAAACCTTATGTTTCAGTATACATTACCACAACAGTAACAAGATCTGTCACATGGGGATTTGCCTCCGGCGAGCTTTTTGGTGTTCATCATAACTGTAAAATTAATTTTGTCAGATGAAAGTATTACATTTGTTGTAGATAAAACAGTTGATATGTCTGAGAGACGCCTTTTAAACGTTATTTTTTTGATCATAGCTCTTATTGTACCCTCAGTTGTCAGTGCGCAGGTCCCTGTTTCAGTGACAAATGAAAAAACAGTCTCCGGAGGTAAGGTCTTTTACATGCATGAGGTGCAGAAAGATCAGACTCTCTATTCTATCTCCAAGGCATATAAGGTCCCCATTGACGCCATCACCCGCGAAAATGTCATACCACTCAACGGTATTCAGACCGGCCAGGTGCTGAGAATCCTATATGTAGAGCCGATGCAGGCAACACCATCAACACAGGCAACGCAGCCGCGTCAGCCCGCAGCCAGCAAGCCTGCTCCGGTACCGGTATCAAAGGCGGCTGTTATTGAGCCGGGAAGCGAAATTATTCGAAACGGCATTAAGATCTCAAAAGAGAAAATGGTGTCATCAGGCAAAACATATTTTCTTCACGAGGTGCAGAAGGGTCAGACCCTCTATTCAATAGCAAAGGCTTATCAGGTTACAATTCTCGACATTGACCGCGAGAACGCCATACCGGCCGGCGGTATCCAGGCCGGACAGGTACTCAGGATCCCTGCTTCATCATCAATGGTTGCAGAGACTGCAGAGAGGTCCCCGGCTACTAATGCTACAACGGACAAGGCTCCTGCTGCCGCTACGGAGGCTAAGCCAAAGACTGCACTCACTGAGCCACAGGCAACAGGTGCAGTGCCGGCACAAGAGAAGGCGGCCCCCGTGACCAGACCGGAGCCCGAGGCAAAGACACCGACAGCTGGCAAGAAAGAGCCGCCAGCCAAAAAGGCACCGCCCAGGCAAAAGAAGATCCACAAGGTGGTAAAGGGGGAGACACTCGCTGACATAGCAAAAAAATATAATATCACTGTGCAGGAGCTTAAACAGGCAAACAAGGGTGTCATCTTTGCAATGCCTGACATGAGGCTTGTGATACCGGCTGCCGAAGAATCCGAAAACCAAAAATAATCCTGCCCATAACATGAACAGGGTGAAGCGGTTTTGCTAAACCTGCATACACCTGCCCCGGCAGCTATCGCACTAGTTGTATCTCAATTATCTGTCAGGCTAAGCTTTGGTCAAGCTTAATAGCCTTTGGGAATAAAATATTATTTTCCAGGTGGATATGACGATGCAGGTCGTCTTCAAAATCCTTCAGTTGCTTAAGAGTCACTTCGTATGTTGAACATCCATCTTCTGGTAGCCGGTAATTATTCGAAAGTCTCGATATTTCCATAAACCTATCACCCTCAGCCTGATGTTCTGCCATCATCGCACTGATCGGATTAGATACCTTACCCGCCGGAGCCGTAGGGTTAGGAGCGCTTGCTCTTTTTGTCGACTCCAGACGCTGTATTAACGGGAAAAGTATAATCTCCTCTTTTTGCATGTGCATGGTCAGGTTTCCTGCAGAGCCGTTAAACAGATCCCTGATCTCAAAAAGCTCAGGATGATGCCCGCCATGAACCTGACAGATCTTTTCAAGGTTCTTTTGCAGTGGAGGGATACTCTCGTGCACATATGCATGATGTCTTTTAACAATATAGGTGATAAGCTCACTTAATGAAAGGTGATTGATATACTCAGAATCCGGATCCTTTTGAGCTGCGGCTACTTTCAGCTCATTGATGAGCTGTTCAGCATCAATGCCGGCCTCCCTGCTGGCTTCTGAAATTGACTTATTACCACCACAGCAATAGTCAATATTGTATTCCTGGAATATGGGGGCAGTCTTAAAATTAAATCCTACTACCTCTTTGACAGATAAATCTGGTGTAATATTCATAGTAACTGTTTTAAAAGGTTCACTTACAAATGTATAAGCTTATACTCATGATCTACTGGAGGAGCAGGCTTAACAAACCTGGTCTGAAAAAACCATGCTTCCCTATCTTCCTCCTTATTCAACCTGATAGCTTCCCGGAATGGTGCGGAAGCTTATCGCCAGGCGGTTCCACCCGTTAATGGCTATAATTGCCATTGTCAGGGTAACTATCTCCTCCTCATTAAAATGCTTACGGGTAGCCTCGTACAATGAGTCAGGTACGTCATTTTCTGAGATCAGTGTCAGTGCTTCAGTCCATGCCAGTGCAGCGCGTTCACGTGCGCTATAGAATGATGTCTCGCGCCATGCGCTTAAGGCATATAACCGCTGTTCAGTCTCCCCGGCCTTTCGGGCATCTTTGGTGTGCATATCAAGACAATAGGCACACCTGTTTATCTGTGATGCCCTGGTTTTCACCAGCTCATAGAGTGACCGTTCTAGTCCTGACTCATGAACGTATTTTTCAAGCTCCAACATCACTTTCATTGCGGCGGGAGCTGCTTTTGAATAATCCAATCTCTGTTTCATAGCCTGTCAGTGTAGCTTATGGCTGCTTTTCCATCTCATCCATGGCTATTGTAGCATGGGCGTAAGCTGCTCCGGCACGCATCTCTGACGCCACCCAGATGGCTTCCATGATCTCTTCCTGGGTTGCTCCCTTTCGCATAGCGATTTTAGTATGTGATCGAATGCAATAGGGGCATTGCGTTACGTGTGCCACAGCAACGGCAATCAGATGTTTTGTTTTTTCGGAAAGAGCTCCTTCTTCAAAGACCGTCTTGCTGAAATTGTTCCATGCCTCCATTGTTCCTGGAGCCAAAGCCGTTCTTTTATCAGCGAGCTTCCTGGTTGCTTTTGGATATAGACATTCATTTTCCATGATCCCGGTTATTGATCTGAAATCTTATTAAAGTAGTAGTTGTCTCTTTTCTGACAACAATCACTGTTTATTAAAGCAGATGTGCGACAGCCGATATCTTGGCAGTTCCGCCTGCATATAATCGTGAAATCGGGCACTTCTCCTTGGTGATTGCAGCCAGTTCCTTGAGTCTGCTTTCATTCAGCCCTTTACATTTCACCTTACAATCCAGCTTAATCTCAGTAATGTGCGGACCGATTGCATCCTTGCCTATAGTCACCTCAGCGTGGGTGTCAATACTCTCGGGGTTCAGCTTCTCTTCAGTGAGCAGCAGTGAGAGATACATTGAAAAGCATCCTGCATGTGCTGCTCCTACGAGCTCTTCAGGATTGGTCTCTTTCCCATCTTCAAACCGTGATGCAAAGGTGTATACGCCTTCGTAACCGGTAAACTTCATGGAGCCTTTACCTTCTTTGATTGTGCCTCTCCATTGTGCCTGTGCTTTTGCCATATTATTTGTTTTTAGTTGTTAATTGCTATAGATAAACTGTTTAGGTTGTAGTGGTCATAGATATCAATCAGTTGCCTTATTGATTCTACAGCGTGCGTACAATTAACATAACAACAAACAATCACGCATGGTTGTTCAGGGTGGGTGACACCTGCGGGCGCAATAAATTTACATGGCTCTCCGCCTGTCGGCGGGTTGGTTATCTTCGCCGGGCTCGCAGGTACGCTTTTACCTTTCCCCGGATCATTTGCACGTAATAATTGTTTTAAATATTAACAGGGATAATAAAATGTTGATATTTTTGATTTGGTAAACGAATAAAAGATGCCTCTCTCGAAACGAGTTCAAAGAACCCCAAAAGCCTACCTGGGATTAATTCTAATGACCTGTATTGTAGGGTTTTCCTTTATATTTTTAAAGATCGGCTTAAGGTACACCGGGGCCATGGACCTCATGGCTCATCGTTTTACGGCAGCAATGGTTTCTTTGGTAATCATGCGGCTCTTTGGATTGATAAAAATCCCTCGTTTAAGCTTGAGAAAGGCCAAACCCTTATTAATTCTCTCCCTCTTCTACCCCTTATTGTTTTTCAGCCTGCAGACGTTCGGGATGAAGTATAGTAGTGCATCTGAGGCCGGGATTATCTTTGCCATCGTACCTGTTATCACTTTACTGGCGGCCAGGATTTTCCTCAAGGAACGAACCACGATACTGCAAAAAGCCGGAATTGCACTCTCTATTGCGGGGGTTCTGTTTATAATATACAAGACAGGGGTACTTCCCGGAGGCACTTCTATAAAAGGCGTTTTGTTGTTATTGTTATCCGTATTTTCAGTAGTGGTATACTATGTTTTGGGTAAGAAAACCAGTGTCCATTTTTCGGCTATGGAAATTACGGTCTGGATGACAATCCTGGCATTCCTGGTATTCAACGTATGGAGTATTGCAAGCCACCTGCATGACCATACTTTGGGTCAGTTTTTTAATCCTTTGGCTCAGCCGGAATTCCTTTGGACTGTGTTGTACCTGGGGGTATTATCATCAATGCTTACAGCTTTCCTCACCAATTATGCACTGACTCAGATACCGGCTTCACAAATTGCAGTATTCAATAATCTCAGTCCGGTCATTGCCATTGCAGGGGGTATTTTGATTCTCGGGGAGACACTTTTTGCCTATCATATTATCGGAGGCCTATTGGTTTTGGCAGGTGTGGCAATGACTGTATTGTTTAAGCATAAGAAATGAGACACACCCATGAAAGAAGTGTCTTGCTTTTAATGTGAGCTGTATTATTCATATGACTTGGAACAAGGTGAGTTAATCCCGGTTAGTTGCCGCTTTTCACAATATCAGTGTCCGCGTTAAATGTCTTTTTCCATCACCTGACTTCGATGAATTGCAAGCGATAGTTGTATGGTAAATTGATATATTTGTTCTCCGGGGGACCGAAACCATTTGAGAGCAATGTAAGAGACTGCTTTGTTGGCTGATGATCTGATCCGGCAATCAAAAGTTAATTAATCAACCATATTGAATATGAGATATTTAAAGTCATTTGCATTATTTATGGTGCTGGTTTTTACGGCTCTGCCGGTTTTGTTTTCACAGTCGAGAGGCCTGCGAACCATTACGTCACAGGAGATGAAGTATCATCTCGACTTCCTTGGAGCAGTAGAGTTCCGGGGGAGGGAGACACCCTCTCCCGAGCTTGAGATTGCCACCCTGTATCTCGGTAACTGGGCAAAGTATAACGGTCTGAAGCCTGTCATGGCTGACGGCTCATTCTACCAGACCGTGCCTCTGACGGTCACCGCGGTGTTTCAACCCGGCACGCGCATTAAAGTTACAAATGCAAACAGGGAACAGATCTACTGGTTTGGAAAGGCCTTCAGCGGTAATTTCATGCGCAGCGGCTCATATCGCGGTGATGTAGTCTTTGCCGGGATGGGCATAAGTGATCCGGAGAGCGGATGGGATGATCTGAAGGATATGGACCTGAGAGGAAAGGTAGTCATCATACTTGATGCCCAGCGTCCAGGCACAGTCTTTCCACTGGGATTCACCATTACCGGCAGGCTGTCAGAAAGGATAAGCGATATACGCGACAGAGGCGCTGCTGCTGTCCTCTCCATCGTGGATATGGAAAGGGAGCAGCTCATGGCAGAAGGGCATAACATATTTGATTATATCCCCACCGGCAGGCTGAGCCTCGTCTTTGATACACAAAGGAGAGACTTCTCTCCACAACAGGGTCATGAGGCCGCGAGGGAGGTGACACGTCCTTCACTGCCGTTTGAGCGGGCCGAGATCAGCCACGACCTGGCAGCTGATATTCTGGGGGTCACCAAAGAGGAGATTGCCTCGATGTACAGAATGACTGAACAAGGACTGCAGGTGCCGGCGAAGGAGATACCCGGATTAAGTCTCTGCCTTGACGTTGAGGTAGAGTCTTATAAGTCGACCTCCCGTAATGTTATTGCAATGGTAGAGGGGTCAGACCCGCTGCTGAAGAATGAATATATAGTTGTGTCAGGTCACCATGATGCACGTGGGATTGATGATGGACGAATCATCGCCGGCGCCGATGATAACGGTACTGCATGCGTGGCGCTGATGGAGATCGCTCAGGCACTGCTGGTTGAGCGGCCGAAGAGATCGGTTGTACTGGTCTGGTTCACGGGCGAGGAGCAGAGCATGAACGGGTCTCATTATTTTATTAATAACTCCCCCATCCCGGTTGAAAAGATCAGTGTATGCCTTAATATGGACATGCTGGGACGCAATCACCCTGACAGCCTCTATCTGATAGGCTCTGACCTGCTCAGCTCAGAGCTGGATGGCGCTATCACAAAGGTGAATAAAAGGCCGGGACTGAACTTCGGGTTCGACTATATGTACTCAAATTTCACACACCCCCAGAGGGTATATTACAGAAGCGATCAATACCCGTTTGTCAGGTATGGTATCCCCTCCGTATGGTTCTTCTGCGGCTTCACTAACGACTACCATACTCATAGAGATGTCAATGAATACATTGATCACACCAAGCTGCTTAAGTCGACTAAGCTGGTTTACCTGACTACCTTCGAGATCGGGAACATGAAAGATCTGGTGAAGCTTGATGTTAATCCTGCCGTTACCTCACGCGGCAAACATAACCTTACCGAGCGCAGCCTTTTTCAGTGAACCGGGCTCCTGTGTGGCTTAAGCCTGTTGAATATTTTTTGCACAGCGGGAAGTAACTCTTTTGGTTCATCAGCAATCTGATCAGGATGGAGGGAAGCCAGAACATCTCTCCGGTTTAGTCCCCAGCTTACTGCAATGACCGGGATTCCTGCTTTTTTTGATGCCTCAATATCCCGTGTCTCATCCCCGACATAGACAACATTCTTTTCGGAGATATTCTCATGGGTAAGCATATGCCTGATAACTTTGTCTTTACCAAACAGACTTTTGCCACTGTAGATAAAGTCAATCATATCGGATAATGCGTTGGCCTCTAAAAACCTACTGACATTATGCGTGGAATTGGATGTCAGTATCCCCAGTTTATATCCGGCATTTATTATCTCATGCAGCGCGGCCTCCATATCGTTTACCGGCTCAGTTTCATGGATGTGTTTGGCAAGTTCTTTTCTTATCCTAAGCGTTAGCAGGAGCAATTTGCGATTATTTATTCCATAAGCTTTAAAAATCTCCTGCGGTCTTTTCGCTCTTATTATCTCCCTGATGTCGTCAGAGATAGAGACCAGATTATATTCCGGTGCAATCTCATTATAGATTCTTAAACTCTGGCCAAGTGTATCGGCTATCGTTCCATCAAAATCAAAGACTACAAATTTCGCTTCCCTCATCGATTGATAAATTTGCCGAATCTATAAATTAAATCAATACTGTCCGCTTAAACCGGAAAAGAAGGGATACTCTCAATGCTGCCTGACGAGATCCCATGGGAGACAGGAAGAAAAAAGGCTGGAAGGGCAAAAAAGGTTGCCAGTTAAATGACTTATTTATTCCTTTGCAGAAATTATTGACTTGTGGAGAAGACTTTAAAAAAAGATAAGGTGCCATACTCACGTAAGCCATCCGACATGAGCCTTGATGAATGGCAGGCCCAGCTCAGAAGGCAATACGCAGTTGATCAGCATTTTAAAATCAAGAATATAGGAGACCATCCCTTTTTCTCGGACTTTGAAGTCTTTAGTCCTGAATCCGGAAACACTTATAAGGTATCCATCCGGGACAACATAAATAGTTTTCATTTTTGTACCTGTCCTGACTTCACAATAAATAGTCTGGGCACATGCAAACACATAGAATACGTCTTACTAAATTTTGAGAAATATAAGAAATACAGAAAATATTTTTCTGCAAGACAAAAAAATGGATACTCTTCATTAAGCGTTTTTTATGGACGAGAAAGGAAAATCCGTCTTAAAAGAGCGGATTCCATTTCAATTTTTGAAGATGAAAAGGAGTTTTTTGACGAAAGTGGATTTCTATTTCCAGCCAGATTATCAGAATTGGGTTCCTTCATTCAAAAGGCAAGAACCATCGATTTAAATATGAAGGTCTATCCTGATATATTTGAAATGATCGACCGACAACGCAAAGAGGAAGAAAGGAAGAGACTTGTTTTTGAACTTTTCCCTGATGGACGAGATAGTGGAGTTTTCGAAAACCTTATTAATACCCGTTTATATCCTTACCAGAAAGATGGAGTAATCCGAATTCTGGAAGCCGGCAGAATACTATTAGCCGATGATATGGGATTAGGGAAGACCATTCAGACAATTGCAGCGGTTGAACTATTCCACAAACATCTGGATGTCAATAAAATACTTATTATCTGCCCAACATCCCTGAAATATCAATGGAAAAGTGAAATTCAAAAATTTACCGGCAGGGATTCAACTATTATTGAAGGGTTAATTCATAAAAGGAAAGATCTGTATGCTGAAAAAGGGTTTATTAAGATTATCAGCTATGGCGCCAGCAGAAATGATCTTGAGTTTATTAATAACTGGAATCCTGATCTGGTGATTATTGATGAGGCACAGAGAATTAAAAACTGGAAAACACAGACTGCCCAATCAGTAAAGAAAATCAAATCAGAATATGCCGTAGTGCTTACCGGTACTCCTTTGGAGAACAGGATTGACGAGATCCATTCAATAGTTGAATATATTGACCGATATCGGCTGGGGGCTCTGTTTAGATTTCTTGATAATCATCAGGTTACAGATGAAAAGGGCAAGCTCATCGGTTACAGAAACCTCAGGAACATAAATAAAACATTAGGAGGGATACTAATAAGAAGAACCAAAAAGGAAATTGCAGATCAGTTGCCCGACAGGATTGATAAAAACTTTTTTGTGGAAATGACTGAGGAACAGATGGCAGATCATAACAGCTATTATGATCATGTATCTCAGCTGGTCAATAAGTGGATACGAACAGGCCATCTCAGTGAAGAAGAGAGACAGCAACTTTTGATATACCTTAACTGTATGCGAATGGTTTGTGATTCGACATACATTCTGAACTCAACTACAAATCATGGGAATAAAATTAAGGAAATCACCGGTATTATTGAAGAACTGACCGAAAACCCGGAGAACAAATTGGTAATCTTCAGTCAGTGGAAACGCATGTTTGACTTGTTAATTAAGGAGCTCAGGAAAAGGGATATTTCCTATGAATATCTTAATGGCGAAATTCCTGCAAGTCAGAGGGAAATCATAATTGAGAAATTTACGGATGATCCGAATATTAAGATCTTCCTTTCCACAGATGCCGGAGGAGTGGGGGTTAACCTCCAGTCCGCAAACATCCTGATTAATATGGATCTGCCATGGAACCCTGCTGTGTTGGAGCAGAGAGTAGGCAGGATCTACAGGCTGGGACAAAAAAAACATATTAATGTATTCAATTTTATTTCGAAGGGCTCCATAGAACATAGGATATTATATCTGCTTGGTTTTAAGCAGTCGGTCTTTACTGGTGTAATAGAAGAAGAGGGGAAAGATGAAGTGATGCTGGAAGGGTTTATGAGTTCCGTAAAAGCGCTTACTGAGATTGATACTGAATCTTTCATTAAGAACTCATCTCTGCAGCCACTTCTTCAAAAAGAAGACAATGATACATTAGCCGATGGCGAAGCAAAGGGCAGTACCACCATCACAAATCATCTTATTAAAGATGAGGATCATAAACCGGATGAAAGAGGGGAAATCGTTCCTGGAAACACTTCTTCCGGATCATTCTTTAAAAAAATCGGGGTTGCAATAAGAATGATGGTGCAAAGAATATTGGGTAGGGAATAAACTGGAGTAAGCTATATTTTTCCCTTAGCAGTTTTAGAGATTATATTCTGTATCAATACTTTTGGGGTGATGTCTATGCTTGAACTGAGTTTTTTATATACTTTGAAAACTTGTGATATCCACTAATCCTTAAAGGCATGGAAAAACTTTTTACAATAGCCTTCATTAACTTGACTGTGATCTTGTTGCTTGCCGGTTGCAGTTCATCCAGAGTTTCATTTATTGTTGCTTCCGATATCCATTTTCAGGGTGCTGACCTGCAACAGCTTCAAATATTTGATACCGTTATAGGGTTAATGAATAACTCAGAAAGATTAGTGAGGGATGCTGCCGGCACCTCTGTAAGCAAACCTTTCGGAGTATTTATCACAGGAGACCTGACTGATAACGGAACAGTGGAACAGTGGGATGAATTCGTGAGAGTCTTTGGGCTCAATGGTGAAGGAAACCTTGAACTGCCGGTATATGAGACTTTTGGCAATCATGACGGAGTAAGTGGAGGCGTTGTAAGAGAGGGGATAAGAGAAAGGAATACCCGTAGAAAGGGTATATACATGATCTCTGATAACGGATTGCATTATGTCGTAATGGAAGAATAAAAACAGAGGGAGGTTTCTACCCTCTCTGTTTTTCTCCAGAACGCGTTGAGCGTATGCTTTGGTTAATTTTCCTTTAATACATTATTTCATTAAGTTGCGGACTGCCTTTTCCGCGTCATCAATAAGAGTACCGGCTGAAAAGTCTTTTCCGACAGCGTTCTTAATCCATAATTCCGGCATGGTGACTCCTTCCTGGCATGCTCTCTTCAGTCCGGCGGCCAGCTCTTCCCTGCTATAGGCATCTGCAATCAAATAAGAATAGATGGCTCCGTTATAGTAATTATAGAGGTACAGGTCCCCGGTTGTAAAATGATTGTATACTGACAGGATATGACTGTTCTTTATTTTCCCAAAGGTCTTGTAATAGTATTTATTCCATATTGAGGCAGAGATATCCAGAACAGCTTCCTTCACGTCACTGACGCTTGCATCAGGATGCGCATACATCCATTCCCAGGTCATGATATCAGTCAGGGCATTTCCCCCCATCTCATACATATACCATAGCGTTGCCAGGGCAAGAAGCTCTTTTTTCTCCTCGCCGGAAAAGGGGAAAAGATTCAATCCTTCAATGTTTTTATATGCAAACACTTCAGCAATGCCTTCGGTAATACCGCCTGTAGGCACACCTGCCATGAGGAGATCAGTATTGTCCGTTGTGCAGTATACACCGCAGACTGCATGGCCTAGCTCATGCATGGCAACCCGGTAACTTTTATAGTCGAGGCCGTTCTCCCCAAACATGGTTGTGATCACTGCTTTCCCTCCTGTAACATCAGGCTGGCTTGTATAACCGCCTGATACTACAGCATGTACATTAATCCTGGTGCCTACATATTCAGCCTCCGTGGCCGAAAATCCCATTCTCTCAAGTATGGCAGGCAAATCATCCTGAAAGGTTTTTGTATCAGGGTACCGTCTCCTGGTTATAGAGTCCAGATAGTCACCCGGATAAACGGTCTGCTCCTGGAAACCGCTGTACCACACATCAAAGGGCAGTAAATCACGTTTCAGCCGCTTTTTAATTACTTTACCTATCTTTTCATTAATAGGATCCGCCAAAATATCCTCAATCAGCTTTTTTGTTTCAGCGGGATCGAGGTTTGCATTTCCAAAATTCCGTGTGAGGAAAGTAGACCCATTGCCGTAGACTTTATCCACATCCCGCTGGATCAGAAATTTCGTTTTCAGCCCTTGGTACCTGTAGCCATTCTCAGTGGAATAACCTTCTACTTTTTCTTCACGGCCATTATTGGCAATGAATAGTTCCTTTTTATAGGGGTCCCACCGCGTATTTGTATCGGCGAGAAACTGTACCGGAACTCTGCCGTTAAAGACTTCCTCAAGTACATCGCCTGACAGCTTTTGTCTTTCATACCCATCTGCCCTGGTATATTCTTCCTTAACGTTATCCCTGATGCCTCTGTGAGAATGTAGCAGGCTGCCTTGCGGGAAGATATATTTGCCGGATTTATTCTTAATATGATCCATTCGCAAAAAATAGTTGTCCATATACTTTCCGTATTTTGACATATCTGACTGCAGGAGAGAGTCAGTTTTGCCAGGCCTACGGTCAGGGAAATAATCTCCTATTGTGTTCATTAACCACTGATTACGATCCCATTCACCTGACATCTGCCGTTTCTCTGCAACGGAATATACCGGGAAATTAAGTTTCAGGAAGTGAGCAAGTTTGGACCCATAGGCATCATAATCAGGTGTAGCATTACGGAAGAATTTATCTCCTGGAAGCGTTGCGACATCTTCAAAATCTATGGATTCACGAAATTTGCCTCTCACCACTGACAGGGAACTGCCGAGCAGCGCCAGGTTATCAGCTATCGTCGGAAGACTCTCACGAAGCTCTTCCCCGTCAAGAAAGTTGGTCAGACAAAATTGATGAAAGTCCTCCCCGGTGCCGTCACCGGTATTCCATAGGGTAGCAGCCTGAGTAACGCCTTTATCGATCCTGTCACCTGAGGCAGCCCCATATTTTGTGATTAATTCATTCTTTATCCCGTGGATTAAACTATCCGTAACCGGTTGTGCAGTTATAACAGCGTTTATCAAAAGTACTGCACAGAATAGGGTAATCATTCTTTTGGTCATTTCTTCAATTTTATCTTTCAGGATACTGGTATTAATACATTAAGTGCATCTTCTTTTTGTTTCTCCACCCTGCCTGGTTCTCATATTCAACGAAGTATATCTTTATATCAGCTTGATTTTCATATTCCACAAAATATATCTTCTTCTTAGCCTGGTTTGCATAGTCAGTGAAGAACCATTTACCATTGTTCTCTTCTGCCTGATTTGCATATTTTACTTTGAAAACTTTCAGGTCTGATTGGTTCTCATATTTAACAACAAAAACCTTGACATCTGCCTGATTTGCATATTCAACGCTAAAGACCTTTTGCGCAGATGTGATGATAAAAACACTCAGAAGAATAGTTGTGAATATTAACTTTTTCATACTGTCCGGTTTAATGAGATAATGTTCTGATTATTACAGTTTTGTTCTACCTCCTTCTCTCGGGCTATCTATTTTTTGGCACCAATCTCATATTCTTTAGGCGGCTCAACTTCCAGAAGATGCTTCACAAAGTAATCCCACCGCCTTCTCATCATATACGGTTCAAGCGCAAACCCATGCCCCCTGTTCGGAAACATGATAAGATCGAAATCCTTGTTTGCTGCTATCAGCGCATTTACAACCAGCAGGGTATTATACGGAGGTACGTTTGAATCCATCGTCCCGTGAGCCAGAAGGAGCTTTCCCTTCAGGTTTGATGCCTGTAACTGGTTTGCCTGGTTATCATAACTGGTTGATCCATCAGGATTAACTTCCAGCAACCCCTGCCATTTCTCTCCCCAGTCGTCCTCATAATTACGGTTGTCATGATTACCGGCACCACTTACAGCTACCTTGAAGAAATCGGGGTACCTTAATATGGCTGCTGTTGAAGCAAGACCTCCCCCTGAATGACCATATATCCCAACTTTGTCAATATCTATCCAATTATATCTCTCAGCCAGCTGCTGCATACCTGTTATCTGGTCGGGCAATCCGTTATCTCCCATATTACCGTAATATGCTGCATGAAACGATTGTGATCTCATAGGTGTTCCCATAGCATCAAGTGCCACCACTATAAATCCCAGTTCGGCTAGCGCCTGCCTGTCGATACGAGCAGCTGCAAAGCTTCGTGTACCTACGCTGCCCGATTGTGGCCCGGGGTAG
>CAYQNT010000006.1:0-5992 GCA_964418865.1 uncultured Rikenella sp. | reverse complement strand
GTATTTACGGGAAGGATCAAAATTGGAGGGCTTGTGCATTAACCCGTAAATGTCTGTCACACCATCCCTCGCCTTTACAGTAAATGGAATAGGAGGGACCCAGCCTGACTTAATAAGGTCTGTAATATCACTCTTTTCCAGGGTGTAACTTTTCTTCCCCTTAACAGCAGCAACCACTGCTACCGGTGGCTCAACAGGTGTGGAATAGCTGTCGGTAAAATAGGTAAACCCCGGCGACAGGGTTACAGTATGGTTTGCATATTCAGGTGTAAGAAGTGTTACTCCTTTTCCATTAAACCTGACACTATAGAGGTAGCTATAGTAGGGATCACCCTGTTCACGACCATTACCTGCAAAGTATATTACCTGCTTATCGGTGTCAACACCCAGTACCTGCAGCACATTCCATTCTCCCGCTGTTATGGTGTTTTTCAATTTTCCGTCTTTGAGGTCATAGAGATAAAGATGACCGTGTTCACTTCTCCTTGAGTACCAGATTATCTCTTCTGATCCATCAAGAAATCGCCAGTTAATACTGTTGTATCCTGATTCAAAAAAGTAGGGATCGCTTTCATTCAATATATCTTTTACCTCGCCTGTTACAGCATCGGCAATCCTTAAGGTCACATCCCTGTGATCTCTTGAAACCGAAACAAATGCAACCCGGCGTGAGTCATTGCTCCACTCGGTATCAGCCAGATCTCCGCCTCTTATAGCAATATGATCTGTAATTGTTGATCTGTGGGCATCGGGATCCATCTTAAACCAGGTAATAACGCCTGTCTCTGCATCAATGACCATCCTCTCAATACGGAATATAAGTGAATCACCCGGCAAAGGATACTTCCACTTACTGAGTTGTGGATGCCCTACATTGGTTGTTGCCAGATACATCTCCCCAACACCTCTGCCGTCATGCCTGAAGGTGGCAATCTTTTTGGAATCGGGAGACCACTTAGCCACCGGCCCGCTACCTTTTGACCAGCCTGCATTATTGGTGGCATAGCCATAATCCTCAATGCCGTCACGTGTCAGCTGCTTCTCTTCCCCGGTTTTAACATCCCTTATCCATAGATTGTAATCCCTGATAAAGACTCCTTTTGCACCGTCAGGAGAGAGCATCATATCTTCTTTATATACTGGTTTTACTCCCACTTTAAGAAGCTTGTTGCCGCTACGGTTCCATTCATAAATCTCGCCGGCGTGAACAAACTCTATTCGATCGGTCCCGGATAACATCTTAAGACCGTTTAACTCAATCTTACCAGGATTAATCTGTTTGCCAGTAACAGATGTTAGTGCACCAGCCAGTGCCTTATGGTCAAACAGTGGCTCCGGGCTACCCTTTCCTGCATCTACAATCGTGTAAATATTCCCTTCCCTTGAATTGGAGATATACCAGAAGGTATTTCCGTCTATCCAGTCGGGAGAAAAACGATCATTAAATACAAGGGAACCGGTAGTCGCCTGAAGGAATCTTTCAGCTCTTGCATAGTCTGCCACGGTTACAACAGGCTTGTCTTGTGCCGAAACATTAGATTCTACGCCAAAAAAGAGGCAGAAGAGAAATAACAGAGATGATAGCAGGCAAATTCGTTTCAACTTTAAGTTTTTCATATTTTCCAGAGTTTAATTACTGAATGATGGCTCTATAAATATAGAGAAAATGGAGCTATCACCCCATGGAATAATTAAGACCTTTTGAAAAATCAATCAGCTATGAAGATCACACCCTCAATTTACCTGATTAGTTTTTTAATTTTGCCGTGTAATTGTTTAACCGTGATAATACTGTGTACAAAACATTATTTTGTTGCGTGCAATTTTTTAAAAGAGGTCTGTAAATTCAAAATCGTTCAAATGGAGATAAATAGTAAAGAGGAGTGCTCATTTTACATAAATAAGCCCGGCAACACATTACTGTATAACATAACTACGGCTATTCTCAAAAAAAGCAAGGCCCTTTCCTTTCATCTATCCTTACCGTTTTATAAGCCTACGCCATTGGTTCATTTGCCTCATTTATCAAAGAAATGGGGGATTGGTAACATATATTTTAAGGACGAATCATTCCGTTTCGGTCTTAATGCTTTTAAAGTACTGGGGGCATCATATGCAATTAATGAAATCCTTAAAGAGAAGCCCCAGATAACCACATTTTGCACAGCCACTGATGGAAATCACGGGAGAGCAGTAGCATGGTCAGCGAAATACTTTAAAAAAAAGGCTGTTGTCTTTGTCCCGGAGGGCACATCCAAACAACGTATAGATGCCATTAAAAACGAAGGCGCCACGGTTGAACAGGTAAATGGCAATTATGATGAAACCTGTGTTTATGCAGAAAAAGCAAGTAAGATAAACGGTTGGGAACTGGTACAAGACACAGCCTGGGAAAACTATGAAAAGATTCCCGCACAAATTATGGCTGGTTATTTAACTCTCTTCCAGGAGATGGAAGATAGTCTTCACCTATCAGGAGATGCAAAAATAGATATCGTAATGCTGCAAGCCGGTGTTGGAACATTTGCGGCCGCCGGCATATTCTACTACCTGCGGAGATACGGTAGGAATCGTCCCAAAATCGTAATTGTAGAACCTACAGAAGCTGATGCCATTCTTACCTCATTTAAAAATGGAGTAATAACCTCTTCCAAAGGGAATAGCAAAACAATAATGGCAGGACTGAATTGCGGGACGCCCTCATTGGGAGCCTGGGACTTGTTAAAAAGCGGAGCCGATGTTGCCTTAAGAATTGATGATAAGTATTCAAGACAAGCTATTCGGGAATTATATTTTCCTAACGGTTCAGATCAACAAATGATTTCCGGTGAGTCTGGCGTTGGCGGCTTTGCCGGGTTTATTGCAATAATGAAGCAAGACGAGCTCTCATCACTACGGGAAGCATTAAAAATAAATGAAAAGACCAGCATCCTTTTTATAAGTACTGAAGGTGCAACAGACATAGAGATGTTCAATAAGATTATCGGATCTGAAAATAACGCTTAGCCGGTTGTTCCGGCAGGTCAGCGCGCTGTCGCGTCAATAATCAGTTAACTTTGGGACTTTTATAAAGAGTGGATATAACTCAAACCCTGACACACCGGAAGATCCTTCTCTTCTGGAGCCCGCTGGCACTCACATGGCTGATGATGGCCATTGAGCAGCCCCTCCTCATTGCCTTTATCGCCAGGCTGAGTGATGCAAAATATAACCTTGCGGCTTTTGGTATTGCCGGATCGTTTGCCATGATCATTGAGTCTCCCATAATAATGCTGATGACCGCCTCCACGGCACTTGCCACTGGTCGTCATTCCTATAGGAAGCTAAAAAGATTTACAGATATCCTTAATGCCAGCATTACCGGTGTACAGCTTATTATCCTTATCCCCCCGATATTCAACTTCATTGTTATTGGCCTCATGGAGGTGCCTGAAGAGATTGCAAGGCTGGCTCACACGGCACTTATCATTTTCCTTCCCTGGGCAGCATCAATCGGTTACAGAAGGTTCTACCAGGGTATCCTTATCAGGAATAACCTTACGAGACGGGTAACATACGGGACTATGATCCGGCTATCCGTCATCTTATCCATTGGATTGCTTCTTTTTACTGCAGGCGTGAAAGGGGCATATGTAGGTGCAGGGGCTATGTCACTGGCCGTCCTTTGTGAAGCTATAGCCACCAGGATTATGGTCTCAGGTACTCTGAAGTCGTTGAACCGGCAAGAAGATACTGAGAATGGCGATCTTAACTTAAGATCAATTTCAAAGTTCTATTATCCGCTTGCCTTGACCTCAGTACTATCGATGGGTGTGCATCCATTTGTCACATTCTTCCTCGGCAGGAGTTATATGGGAGTGGAGTCGCTGGCTGTGCTCCCTGTTGTGACCTCTCTGGTATTTATTTTTAGAAGCATGGGATTATCATACCAGGAGGTAAATATTGCCCTTATAGGGAAGAAAAAACAGAACTACGCAGTATTAAGGAACTTTGCTATATACCTTGGAATAATTGTAACTGTTCTCATATCCGTGCTGGCTTTTACTCCCCTGGCTGATTTATGGTTTATACAGGTCTCAGGACTGAGTAAAGAACTTGCAGATCTATCATATCTTCCACTCAAGCTAATGGTTCTTCTGCCGGCGATTACGGTCCTTCTTAACTACCAGAGATCAACCCTTATAATAAACGGTACTACGGGCCCCATCTCAACTGCAACAGCAATAGAGCTTGTTGGAATCATTTTGATTTTGCTAGTGGGTGTGGTATTCCTGAACCTTGCCGGCGTGGTCGCTGCCTCTATTGCTTTTGTAGTTGGTAAGGGCCTGGCAAACATCTACCTGACACCCAGGCAGGCGGCTGTTGTTAAAGGATGGAATTTGAGGAGCTGATAATGCCCCCGGGGGAGAAGCCTCACCCTGTATTTATTGACACCCTATGACCCTGGTCTCCCAATAGCCGGATCTCATTTGAATACGGTACTGATCTTATCCAGCCTCTCCATATCTTCATCGGTAAGCCGGAATGTCATAGCCCCGGTATTCTCCTTTACATGTACCTCTTTCGTTGCACCGGGGATGGCTACAACGGTATCCCCGTTATAGTAGATTAACCAGTTAAGAGCTATCTGTGATGTTGAGACATTATATTTTATGGCCAGCTCCTTGACCAGCGTGATCACCGGCCGGCTTTTCTCCAGTCCTTCAGCCTTGAATTGTGAGCTCTGTTTCCTGAACCCTATATTTTTGAGCAGCTCAGGATTATCATGAAACTTACCGGTGACCACTCCCTGAGCCAGGGGTGAATATGCAATTATAGAAACACCTAGTTTCTTTGCCGTTTCCATTACGCCATTTGATTCGATCTTCCTGTTCAGAAGACTGTATTGCACCTGATTTGAAGCCAGTGGGATTCCTTTCTTATCAAGTGTTTCCCAGGCACTTTGCATCTTCTTAGCTGAGAAGTTACTTACCCCAACGTTTTTAATAACCTTCCTTTTAAGCAGTTCTGCCATGGCTCTCATTTCGTCTTTCTCATTTGAAAAGCCCCAGGGCTGGTGTACCTGATACAGGTCAATAGGGTAGGGTGAAAGTGCATTAATGCGATCATCAATTGTTTTTGAAATGTTTGAAGCAAACCGAAACATTGGCCACCATTTTGTGGCAATGATCACTTCTCCCGGTTTCTTGCCTGCTGTCAGCAAGGATTTTGCGAGAGCTTTTTCCGAAGCTCCGTTACCATAGACTTCAGCAGTATCGAACCAGTTGATCCCACCTTCAAGAGACAGTGCTACCACCTTGTCAATCAGGTCATCTTCAAGAGTGGGCCAGAATCTCCCTGCCAGGTTTTTCTGTTTGCTGAACTGCCAGCAGCCAAGACCTATTGGGGTTATCATAAGGTCCGTTTTCCCCAGTGGACGTAATATGTTCGTATTTCCCATTTTATTAATGTTTAGCGAGCTAAAGGTAATGGTTCTAATCTGAATCAGGATTTTAAATTAAATTGCACTAAACGGATGTATTGCCCTGTGGCTTTTATAAAATACGCTACTATGGGATCTTTGCCAATACACTCTGTAATGATCGGCTTGACAGTTTTCTCTCATTTAGTGATAAAGGGATGTATCTCTCTTCTTTGGAAGGGACGAACTGGCAGGAGATCGTTCAGGATATCTTTGGGTATGATCCTTTTCATTGTAAGAAATGTAAAACAGGGATAATGCTCTGGAATGTAAATATTGAAGCTGAACCAAGAGCTGCCTGAGAATCATTACCGGAATGTTCTTTGATATACCCGCATCCATGTAAAGAGATACAATCTGTCATGGGAAAGGTACGTCTGATTGACACAAGTTTAGGGCTTATAATATGTTGACATCATTTAAAAACACCCCATTGAATAACCAAAATCCTTTGATAAATCGATTAGATAAGAAGTTTGTTTATTCCGGACAAACTGACCCCTCATTCCGGTTAATTGACCCCCCCTCCGC
>CAYQNT010000005.1:44827-47288 GCA_964418865.1 uncultured Rikenella sp. | reverse complement strand
TTCCCATGAAGCTCACCAGTCCCAGCAGTATAATAATGCTTCTGAGAGGCGGAAACCCAAAGGTATAATCAAGCCCTTCCTTCAGTTCCTGCCAGATCGGTGTAGGCTTCTTCCTATCAGTTGTATGAACAACAGTCATTGCAAGCAATGAACCAATGACAAAGAAATAACTCACCGCGTTTACAAGGAAGCAGACTCCCTCTCCTGCTGTTGCTAATAATATACCTGCCACTGACGGGCCAATGAGCCGCGCCCCGTTGAACATCATCGAGTTCAGGGCAATTGCGTTGCCTATATCTTCCTTGTCATTTACCATATTTATGACAAAGGCATGCCGGGCAGGCATATCGAAAGAGTTGATACAACCCAGGATAACGCTGAGGAAGATAATATGCCATATCTCCAGCATCCCCGACAGGCTGAGCCATGCCAGCACGGCAGCCTGGATCATGGATATGACCTGAGTCACCACCATCACCCTGTAGCGGCTCCACCTGTCAATCAGCACCCCGGCCACGGGGGCAAGCAGAAATGAAGGTATGGTACCGGCAAAACCAACTACACCAAGAAGCACCTCAGAGCCGGTCATCCGGTACACTACCCAGGGCAGGGCTATGCGCTGCATCCAGGTGCCTATCAGCGAAACGCTCTGACCACTGAAGAACAACCGATAATTCCGGTGTCTCAGTGAACGGAATACCGTCTGAGCCCTGATAGTCATTATATTCCTGTATCTCATTACCCGCTTAGCCAGAAGAAACCTACGTGATAAGTAAACGACTGCAATTTATCAGAAATCGAGCCTGATAGCAAATCCGCCCGGATAGACGCTGACAGTCCATTCACTTTCAGGCTTCAAAGGTGTCATCCCGGCTTCCGGATGATATTCGCGGAGATACCTCTCATAATCTTTTATTGCCCTGGTGGGCTGCGTCCATATCTGAGCTTCCGTCACCACAGTATTGAGAGCAAAGTTTGCAACCCCGTCCCATACGGTTCGTTTGAACCCCAGCCATGTGATCAGTCCGCTGCCAAGGTTCACAGCACCTGCAATGGCATGTGTCTTCCATGACCTGCCCTGCTTTTCCCGTGCAGCCAGTGCCTTCAGTAGCTCACCAGCCTGTTCCGGCGTCAGTGCATGCTCTCCCATAACATATGCCCGGTATGGGGGATAATCCGGATCTTTTGGAAGCATGGGAGTAATCAGCTGTCCCAGTGCACCGAGAAGTGTTGTGGCACCACTCAGTGCCATATCCTGGCGCAGACTCCTGTCATCTG
Source organism: uncultured Rikenella sp. (assembly GCA_964418865.1). Lineage (GTDB taxonomy): Bacteria > Bacteroidota > Bacteroidia > Bacteroidales > VadinHA17 > SR-FBR-E99. The sequence continues at coordinate 46,010 of CAYQNT010000005.1, read as the reverse complement.
ACGACAAATATATCACTGCCTGGCCTGCGGTGGCAGCGCTGTACCCTGCCAGCCATCCGTACCACCATATCTGCGCATTATGCCTGTCCTTCATGGCCGTCAACTGAAGATCATTAAGAGCCGTCAATTGATTATCCTGAAGAGCTGGCAGCTGAATCTCAGGTAGAACCGTCAGCTGACTATCCTGAAAAGCATTCGGTTGATTTCCCTGAGTCCTTACATCCGTAACCGAATCCGTCACCACCTCTTGTCCTTTAAGAGCAGCCACATGCAAAAGGAAAATGACAGAAACAAGGAGGGTCACTGACGCTGAGCTGAAGTATCTACTATTCATCATCTCTTACTTTTTGTCATTGCCGCTTAAGAATACAGATTCTTTGAGCCTTAAAGAAAAAATAAAGCTGACCAGCAACAGAATGATCATTACTAACAATGGTGCACTCATTGACCCTGTAACAGGAGATTTGAAACTGTCCATTCCAAATATGAATGCTATCCCTGAGATCTGTCCCATGAGCAGGAGGAATCCGTTTGACGTGCCTTCCGAGACGGGGAACGTTACTTCGGCACCATATTGAAATCCTATCGGACCTGAGCTAAGCAGGAAAAAACCAAATGCTGCTGCGGAGAAAAGCAGAAACGCATAGTTTGTGGCGTAAGTTATCCCTGCAAGCCCTGCCGTTGCACCTGCCAGGGCAATTATGATGAATGGAATCCGCTTCCTGTAGCGGTCTGACAGAAGAGGCATAACAAGAGCCCCAAATATTCCACCTACGATCATAAGACCTCCGGTAATACCTGCCTGCTCGGCAGAGAAACCTCTGGGGCTAAGAATATTTTCAATCCATGTGGTAACAGAATTGAATACCCCCAGGCCAACAAAGAAAATGACCATCAGCCACAGAAAATCCTTGTTCCTGAAGAGAAGTTTTAATCCATCAATAGCCAGGGCGCGCTCTTCCTGATCAGGACGACATGGTGCAGTCGGAGGTCTCTCTCTGGCAAAAATAAAAAAGATGACAGCTGCTGCCAGAGAAATGATTCCATATATGTGAAGCATCCCCTCTATACCATGACCGTTGGCCAGGAAAGGTGTAAGACCAATACCTAGCAGGATGCCAATATACATGGCCAGGGTACCCAGCCCCGAAGCCGTTGCTCTTTCCTTTATGGGAAACCATCG
>CAYQNT010000005.1:33879-44817 GCA_964418865.1 uncultured Rikenella sp. | reverse complement strand
TGGTGATGGAATTCAAAAGGAACGGCTGACCAATGGCAATGCCAATCTGTGCCAGCAAAAGCAAGCTATAATTATCTGATACAAGCCCCCGCAGCATGCCAAAGATGCCTGTAAGCACCACGCCCGTCCCTACTCCTACGCGGATACCGTAAGTGTCTATGATCCATGATGCAGGAATAGAAACAATCAGGTATACAATCATAAAAGACATTGAAAGGATACCTATCTTAAGGTCTGAAACGCCATAGAAGCTGGTTGCATCAATAGTAATGGGCGCAAAAGTGATCCACATCAACTGATTGATAATAATTGCCAGCATATACACGCTCAGCATGACCCAGCGGTAGCCGTAAACCCTGAATTCTGTCTCCTGCATAATCCCTTTTTTAAATGATCATTATGGGCTATTCACCCTCTATAAATTTTAAATCAGTCAGTAAAAGTAACTTTTCAGCAATTCCAAAGATGATTGGATATGTAAATTATTTTGATTTAACGGTTGCATAGCCTGCCCTGCCAAGCCAGGGAACACGCATGATTAACAGATTATATGAAAACTTGTTTCGCTCCTCTGAGCTCTCAAGCCAGATTGTGCCTGAAATAAAAAGCGGGAATATTTCCAATGTTCATGGGAACTCTGGCAAATAATTTATTCTCAGTTATATCGCCAACCCTCCGAGCGGTTTATTCATTTTTTTGAATTAATCAGTCTAATTCATTCTTATTGTCGTTAACTTGTTCCTGAAATCAAATCTGACAGTTATGCAACCAGGATTAAAAGTTATTATTACCGGAGCTACCGGCATGGTAGGTGAAGGAGTGCTTCTTGTCTGCCTCCGCAACCCGGATATTGAAAAGGTGCTGATCATAAACCGAAAGCCTGCAGGCATAACACATCCCAAGCTCACTGAGATAATACATGAGAATTTCCAGGACCTCTCTCCTGTTGAAGGGCATCTGTCAGGATACGATGCATGCTTCTTCTGTCTGGGGGTCTCTTCAGTGGGGATGAAAATGGATAAATATAAGAAGGTGACATATGATCTCACTATGCATTTCGGAAAAACGGTAAGCAGGCTTAATAAAGACATGGTGTTCATCTACGTCTCCGGCGCCGGCACTGACGGCACTGAGAAAGGCAGGATAGAGTGGGCAAGGATTAAGGGCAAGGCCGAGAATGATCTGAGGAAACTACCTTTCAAAAGAGTGTACGGCTACCGTCCGGGATTCATAAAGCCTGTAGAAGGGCAGAAAAAAGCACATAGCTTTTATACCTATATTAACTGGTTCCTACCGATAGGCAGAAAACTCAGTCCTGACAATTTCAACACCATGGAGGAGTTGGCTCTCTCAATGATCCGGATCGTCAGACATGACTATGCCAAGGAGACGGTTTACGGGAAAGATATTGCCCTTCTTGCCAGTGATTATAACAACCAATAAACATAACAGACCATGTATTTTATTCTATTCTATAAAACAGTTGACAATTACATTGAACGCCGGGCGCCTTACCGCGATGAACATCTGACTCTGATTCACGAATTCCACAACGACGGACGCATGGTGATGGCCGGAGCACTGGCAGACCCCGTTGACGGTGCTGTACTTATATTTCAGGGCGACACACCGGAGGGCGCTAATGAATTCGTAAATCGTGACCCGTATATCAAGAACGGACTCATTACTGAATGGTCAGTCAGGCCATGGATTGTTGTAACAGGTTAATTCCAATCAAAAAAATTCTATAATCATGAAAAACATTATTCGCTATCCCGGTAATGCCATTATCAATTCCGGATTACTTATGCTGCTGGTATTCCTTGCACCCGCGCTCAAAGCCGGTGCTCAGGACCCTTTTATGCAATATCCTGACATACAGGGTAACACCATTGTGTTTGCCAGTGGCGGTGATCTGTGGAAAGTCGCCGCTGAGGGCGGAATAGCATGCCGCCTGACCTTCGGCGACGGTCGTGAGAGTTTTCCAGAGATCTCCCCTGACGGCAGCCTCATTGCCTTCACCGGTGAGTATGACGGCAATGCCGACGTATATGTCATGAACATAAACGGCGGTGAGATCACCAGGCTCACCTTTCACCCCGGTACTGACGAGGTGATAGGATGGAATGCCTTAAAGAACAAGATCATGTTCGCCTCGGGCCGCAACAGCCCATCGCGGTATGTAAAGATGTATCTCATCTCACCCGACGGCACCGGCCTCGAGGAGATGATCATGTATGACGCTGCACGCGGAAGCTTCTCGCCCGATGGCTCCAAAATTGCCTATAACAAAGATGCACAGGACAATGCAACATGGAAAAGGTATAAGGGCGGCAGGGCTCAGGAGATATATATCTATGACCTTAAGACAAACGCGGAGACCAACATCACCAACTATGAGGGCTCCGACAGATGGCCTATGTGGATAGGTGACAAAATTTACTTCAGCACAGACCGCGACAGGGTGCTGAATATCTGGTCATACAATACCGGAAACGGAAAGACAGAGCAGGTGACCAAGCATACTGCATACGATGTCAGGCACCCCAACTTTGGTGGTGACAAAATAATCTACGAACTGGGAGGAGAGATATGGAAGCTCGATCCCGGTACGGGCATCACAGCAAAGGTACCAGTGCAGATACTGAATGACATGGAGGAACGGCGTCCTTACATGAAGGATATAAGCCGCAACATCACCCGCGCTGACATCTCTCCTTCCGGGAGCCGTGCACTTATCGTCGCCCGCGGAGAGATCTTCACCCTGCCTGTAAAGGAGGGAGCTGCCCGAAACCTGACAAACTCATCAGGAGCACGCGACAAGGATGCAGTATGGTCTCCTGACGGGAAATGGATAGCCTTCCTATCAGACCGGACAGGTGAATATGAACTGTATATAACCAACCCCGACGGTAAAGAAGAGGCGGTGAAACTGACCTCAAACAAAGATGGTTACCGGCATACGCTTAAATGGTCACCTGACAGCAAAAAGATAGCATGGACAGACCAGACACTGACGCTCTGGTTTATTGATGTCGCCACAAAGGCAATTACAAAAGTCGACAAAGAGGAATATGAAAACGTAGACGTATCAATTGACCTGAAATCAATCTTCGATTATTCATGGTCGCCAGACAGCCGGTTTATAGTCTACTCAAAGATGAATGAGGCCTTTATGTACCAGTTATTTGTCTACGGCCTTGAGAACAAAAAGATAAACAGTGTAAGCAACGGCCTGTTCCATGACTTCAACCCGGTATTCACAAAAGACGGTGAACATATCATTTTTATCTCAAACCGCAGGTTCGCACCTACATATGACGATCTCGAATGGGAGATGGTTTACCAGAAAATAGCAGGCCTCTATGCCATTACACTCAAAAAAGATGGTAAGTCTATCATCCCGTTTAAGAGTGATGAGGAGAAAGCTGCTGCATCTGCCCCCGCAAATGTGACTACCGTAGCTGTGCGCATCGACTTTGATGGCATTGCAGGCCGTACTGAGGCACTGCCCCTGGCAAAGGGTAACTACCGTAATCTTGAAGTAAACAATAAAAACCTCTTCTATCTGAACGCTGACGAGGGTAACTTCAACCGCTTTGAAGTGGCGGGCCACGGACCGATGACCCTATACGCATGGTCATTTGAATCAGAGAAGGAGAGCACACTTATTAAAGACATTGATGGCTACAGACTCTCTGCTGACGGCAGCACTATCATCTTAACAAAGGATAGAGGCGTGTCAATGATGTCATCAACCGGAGGAAGCGTTACCCCTGTGAAGCTGACTGACCTGAAGTTCTGGTATGATCCGGTTAGTGAATGGAAGCAGATCTTTAACGAGGCATGGCGCATGGAACGCGACTATTACTATGAGCCCGGTATGCATGGCCAGGACTGGCCCGCGGCCAGGCAGAAATATGAGAAGCTGGCTGACAGGGCCACATGCCGGCAAGATCTAACCTTTATCATCGGGGAGATGATAGCTGAGCTGAACACCTCTCACACCTATGTCTCTGGCGGAGACATCAAGCGCCGGTCTGACCCCGTCAACGTGGGTATGCTCGGTGCCGATTATACCGTTGACAAACAAAATAATCTCTACCGCTTCAGCAAGATCTACCGTGAAAAGGACTGGTCGCGCGAGGCATGGCCGCCTCTGGCAAAACCAGGGATCAATATTACTGAGGGCGATTACCTCCTCAGGGTCAATAACGTTGATGTAAAGGCTGACAGGGAGATTTACAGCTATTTTGTGGGTCTTGCCGGTAAACAGGTGACCCTGACAGTGAACTCAAAACCGGGTCTGACAGGTGCCCGGGAAGTGACGGTGATGCCCGCAGGCAGCGAGACCAGCTTCCGTTATATGGACTGGCTCGAGTCAAACAGGCTGGCGGTTGATAAAGCTTCCGGAGGAAAGATCGGGTACATTTACCTTCCTGACACATGGAACGGCTCGGCAACAGACTTCCCGAAGTATTTCTATTCTCAGACGAAGAAGGAAGGACTGATAATTGACGGACGCTTTAATGGCGGAGGCCTTGATCCGGAGATCTTCCTTCAGCGCCTGCAGAAAAAGCCTCATGCCTTCTGGACACGCAGACAGTCTGTTGATCAGCCCATACCTCACCTTGCCGTTGATGCGCATATGGCTCTGGTAGTCAACAGGTATGCCGGCTCCGGCGGCGATGAGCTGCCATATGAGTTCCGCTGGTTTGGCATGGGGCCGATAATCGGTACCCGTACATGGGGTGGACTGGTGGGAGTCTCGCAGTTCATTGAGACGATAGACGGAGGAATGATCTCCGCTCCCGATTATCGCATCTACAATGAAAAGGGAGAATGGGTGGTAGAGAATGAAGGGGTCACACCTGATATTATTATAGATATCGACTCTAAAAAATATGCTGATGGCTATGACACGCAGTTGATGAAAGCCGTGGAGGTGGTTATGAAAAAGATAGCCGCAGAGCCGCGCCAATGGGTGAAGCATAAACCCTACCCGGTTGACAGATAGTACAAAGAGAGGAGGAGGTGAAAGAGAAACATCTCCTCCTTCTTATTTTCGGGCAGCCTCACAAAATATAATCTCCATTCTACCTAGGGCAGAATCAAAGGAAATCCCCTCTGACCTACCTACCGGCAGCCTCAAAGAATACCTCCTCCGACCTACCTTCCGGCAGCCTCAATTAGCTGTCTCCCGGCCGCATCACCGGGGAACTTGTCTGCCAGCTGGCGGGCATAGGTCATAGCCCGGTCTTTCTTCCCGTGCTCAAGATAAAAAGTAGCTAGGGCATAGAGGAAATCAAAGTTATTGGGCTCGCTTTTCAACGCCCTGACCAGGTACTCTTCGGCGGCGGCGGTGTTCCCCATGGCATTCTCTAGCAGTCCCATATTGTATATTATCCTTGTCTGACCGGGCATAAGCCTGGCTGCCTTCAGGAAGAACTGCCTGCTCTCTTCATACCTTCCTCTCTCAGCCAGCAGCATAGCCAGCGAAGTGTTTATCTCGCTGAGTCCGGGGTTTTCTGACAGCAGCTCACGCAGAAGCTTCTCAGCCTCGTCATACCTGCCCTGCTGTGCACAAATGGTTGCCAGGTTTACCTTAGCCATATAGAACAGCCCATCAACCCTCAGGGCCTCACTGTATGATTCTTCCGCTTTCTTAAGGTTACCCGCATTGGCATACATTATCCCAAGATTGAATGATCCTCCGGGGAAGTCTGAGGTATAAAGGTTTATCTCCCTGTACTCATCAAGAGCTGCCTGTCTTGCCTTTCTTGCCGCCGGGCTCAGCTGATTATCATCCAGCTCTGACAGCCGTATCCCTGCCTCAGCGCGGATCCCCTTCACCGGATCATTGAGCAGGGGCATCAACAGTTTCTCATATGCTGCTGCACCGGACGGATTATAGCTCATGACTGCCGTATGTCTCACCAGAGAGGATGGGTCACTGAGGGCCCGCTCTACCGCCTTGTTGCCTGACGGTGTGTTTAGTCGCCCCAGGAACCTCACCGCCGTAGCTCTCACCATTAGCGGGAACAATTCATTCTCTGCATAGAGGATCAGTTCAGAAGTGACACTCTCATCACCCTTATCTGCCGCAGCAAAAGTGGCTCCATAATGCGGTCGGCTGCGCTCACCGTACCACTTCGAAATATAACTCTGTGACCAGGCTGTGGTCTTATCCTTGTGACAGTCGTTACACGCATTGGGCGTACCTATGCTCATGGTAAGGTCCGGACGTGGTATCCTGAAGCTGTGATCACGCCGGTAGTCAATGCCCATATAATACCTGCCCGTCATGTGGCAGTTGACACACTGGGCGCCTGTACCCTCAACGTATGCCGGCTCTCCCCTGTTTATCAGGCGGCCGGCGCCAGTTCCCGGGTCAGGCTTATGGAAATGATGACGGGGTGAGTCATATATATCCGGACGATGACACTGCAGACAAAGCCTGTTGTCAGGCTCAACGGTCTTCACCGAGTGCGAGTCATGACAGTCGCTGCACTTCACCTCCTTATCATACATCCTGCTCTGGGTGAATGAGCCGAACTCATAATCCTCATCAAGTATCTGACCGTCGTCATAATATAGTGGCTGGCCAATAAGCATGGGGATCATATAGTTAAGCAGATCACTGTTATCGTCCTTATAGTCGCCAAGGATAGCACGCCGCGAGTGGCAGCGTGCACAGATATTCAATAACTCCTCGTTGTTGAGATCCCTGGTCTTTACCATCAATCCTGTATTTACATTCAGCGGACGTGATCCCTCGGGCAGGTTAGCCCAGATCAGATGCTCTGAGGCCGGCCCGTGACAGGCTTCGCAGCTCACATCTATCTCTGACCATGTGGTGTTATAGCTCTTGGTTACAGGGTCATAGTTCTTCTCCAGGTTGGTGGAGTGACAGTCGGCGCACATACCGTTCCAGTTCTGCGCCTGGCTGGTCCAGTACAGCCAGTTGCCGGGCCTGACCTCTTCATCTGTATAGACAGTGTCACCCAGGTGGAACCAGCGTTCCCTCTCCGTATCCCATGCAATGGGCAGGCACTGCAGGCGTCCCCCCTCAAAAGGTACAAGGTACTGTTGCAACGGGGTATACCCGAATGTGTACGCAACCTGAAAATCCTCGAACTCTCCTGTCGGTCCTTCCGTATTAACAAAAAACTGCCCCTCCTTCATGAACATACGGTGTACCTTACCCCTGTGTCTGAACTCGTGGTTGTTAAAGTCGCCCAATACCGTCTGTACGCTGGCTGTGTCCATAGCCAGGTCATGATGGGACCCCAGCCACAGATTATCCTCCTTCTGGTGGCACTCTGTACATGTCTGTCTGCCGACAAAAAAGGGCCCGGAAGCTGTCTTCTCAGCCTGTTTCTGAAGTGCGGTACGTGCAAGATAAAGAGGAAAAGCTGCAACGAGAACTATCGTTGCCACGAGCCCTACCCTCTTCCAGGACTTCATCCCCACTTCACCAGTGTCAGACTGCATAGGTCAACTGATTAGGTTCGAACTTCCTCCGCCGCATTCCCTGAGAGAGGTCTACCTTAAGCTTCCCCTCCGCAATGATCACAGGGAAATAATCAAGGGGTCCTGGCGCCGGCGAGCTGAGCACAATACCCTGACGATCAAAGGCCGATGAGTGGCACGGACAGTCGAACTGCTGCCTGACCTCATCCCACAGTACCGAGCATCCGAGATGAGAACAGACTATTGACAGTGCCAGGAATCCTCCGTCTTTTTCCCTAACTATATAAAGCTTGTTGACTCTGTCAGGTGTGACAGTGCCGGGCTTGAAATCTTCGACATTGCCAATGACCCTGAGCGTTGAGACAGATCTGCTTTGGTTAATCTCCTTTGATGGTTTCAGGAGGCTTATAACAAAGAATAGAAATTCAGCCATAGCAACTAACCCCAGCGCTACCCATATGTGCTTCATGAAGCTTCGTCTTCCCTCCTTCGGGGCCATCTCACTATCTGTCTGTTTCTTCTGCATTGGTCAGATCTGTTGTCACATGCATCACACCATCCATGGCCACGCCAGGTTCATTCCCTCTCCCCGGAAAAATATCCCGGTAATAGTCAGTACGGCGTAGGACGTTACCATGACTATAACCATTGATTGTACCATCACGGAGCGATCCGGAGAGAAGCGTCTGAAAAGGTATTTCATAAAGAGCCACATGGTTGCGGCCACTGCTATAAATGGCAGCATGCCTGTGGTTAACAGCGAAGGCACTGACGGTAGAATCATCTCAGGGTCCGGCAGCAGCTCACTCAGGCCGACGAATACCACGCTGAAGACCACGCCGGCAGCAAATGATACTTTTGCTGTTTTGATACCATTCTGAGATAAAAACCATATGCCCTGGTTCAAATCATCATGTCTGATATAGGGCAGCCATAATGCCAGTGCCAGCACCGTCACCGGGATTATGAATACGGCAAACAGAGGGTGAAAGTGTATCAGTAGCTCCTGCAACCCCATGAAGTACCATGGAGCTTTAGCGGGGTTAGGGCTGAACGAGGGGTTAGCCCTCTCCCTGAGTGGAGCGTCGAAGATGCTGCTGATTAAGAAGATGGCAGCAAGAAGCACTATTGCAACCACGAACTCGCGGTTGACAAGGTGAGGCCTGGTGTCAACCATGGGACTCTCCCTGTCTCTCTCCGCAACAATGACGCCTCCGGCCATGCGTATCCTCCAGAAGTGGTACCCCATCAGCACAATCATCAGCAGCGGGATGACGCCGGTGTGAAGGTTGAAGAAGTTTGTGAGCGTGGGCTGCCCCACCTCTTTGCCACCCAGGAGGGCCTCCCTGATGAACTCCCCGGCCAGGGGCAGGTATGATAGCAGGCTTGTGCTTACCGTCACGGCCCAGTATGAGAGCTGATCCCACGGCAGGAGGTATCCGGTAAAATTTGAAAGCACAACCAGCACAAACAGGGCAAGTCCGAATATCCACGATGCCTGCCTGGGTTTTCGGTAGGCGGAGGTGAAGATGACACGCAGCATATGAAGGAAGACTATCCATACCAGCGCTATTGCGCTCCAGTGATGAATATTGCGGAGCATCCTACCAAAGAGCAGGCTCTCCTGAAGATTCAATATTGAGTTATAGGCATTTTCAGGTGAGGGTTCATAATGAAACTTAAGCAGCAGTCCTGTTACCACCTGTACAGCAAACAGCAGGGCTGCCATGCCTCCCAGTCCAAATGTAAGGCTAAAGCGCAGTGTTGACTCCTTAACCCTCTTCGGATGAAGATGCAGTATAAGGCCAGAGAATTTTCTCTTCTGTTTCTCTTTGCAAGGCAGCTGATCCATCAGTTTTTTCGGCTGTGTGCTATGAAAACAAAGATAACTTATTTCATTACCTTTGTCTCCGCCAAAATTTCTGCCGGCAGCTTTGCGCATGAGCAGATGAGGTATCGGGACGTTAGCTCAGTTGGTTTAGAGCGCTTGCTTCACACGCAAGAGGTCACTGGTTCGAATCCAGTACGTCCCACACTAAAAATGAGAGAGTTGGCATAATGCTGACTCTTTTTCTTTTTATCCGGTTGCCCGCGAATTGAATATAAATCATCAGCCTAAAGCTTACCGGTAAATATTTAAGTTAAAGATGTGGTTTTGACATTCCTGTTAAAGAATTAAGCAACAGATTAAAAAATGGATCGTCCTGATGCAATTTAGTTTGAAGATATTCAGTTATATCTATTGATACAGGCAATAATATAACAAAGATTCGAATAAAGATATGTATTAATCAAAATCCACAAAAGTGAAAAGAAAAAGTATGTTAAGCTTAGGGGCAATTATGATTGCCGCATTATTCACATTTGGACTCACTAATTGTGAAAAAGAAGACGAACTCTCCGACTTCGTTTTGGGTGACTGGAAAACTGAAATACCCTCAGGCGAATCGATCATAACGTTAGGGCTTAATTTTACATCTAACGAGTGTACGGTTTCGGGGAAATGGGGAGATACACCATTTACACCGCAAGCAGCAAGGTATGATGTGAATAATAAATTAACCAAAATTACTCTAACCCGAAAGGATGGAAAGAAATCAGGAGACCCAATAATGTATGGTACATTTTCAGTTCAATGGACCCCTAAAGGAAGAACTATGACCTGGACATCTGATAACGCATCAAGTGTGTTAACGTATGTTTGGACAAGGCAATAGTTCTTTAAATTTTTGATGAAGCACAAACTATATATACAAAACCTTAATTCTGAATTAAAATGAAAAAGAATATCTTAATGTTGTCTGCGCTGATACTGACACTGACAATATTATCAAGTTGTAAAAAAGACGAAAAGCTCTCCGATTTCGTGTTGGGTAAATGGCAATCGCAAGAATTAAGAGTTGGTGATGGGACTGGATTATTTTTGACTGATTTTAAATCTGATGCGTGTACATACACATTCGTTGTGGGTAATGTCTCATATGAGGCAGCCCCCTCAACATATACTGTAGATAATACATTAAACACTATTACAATCGCCGATCCGGATTTTTCGGGCAAGAAAGATGGTGACCCAATAATCAGGACATTTAATGTTGAATGGGCACCTAAAGGAAGAACTATGACCTGGACGCCCGATGCAAATAGTGGTAATGACTTTTTTGTCTGGACAAGGAAATAATTCTTTTTTCAGATCCTGATCAGGCTGACTGTAATACCTGTTATCAGGCGATTCCTCCTCCGTCAACAACGATATGTGCGCCTGATATCCAGGTTGACATATTTCCGGCCAGAAAGAGAACAACATTGGCAACATCCTCAGGGGTTCCGAGTCGGGCTATAGGCCTGACTCCACATTCTGCCCTGTACTTGTCATCATAAATTCCGCCCAGCTGTTCACATTCGCTCTTAAGCATCGGCGTATCAATATCACCGGGGCAGACCGTATTGACCCTGATATTGTCT
>CAYQNT010000005.1:33178-33869 GCA_964418865.1 uncultured Rikenella sp. | reverse complement strand
ACACATTGCCCTGGTCATGTTCAGTGTGCCGCCTTTCATGGCACAATAGGATACTGCATCAGACCCGCCTCTGAGTGACCATCCTGAGCCGGTGTTTATGATGCTGCCTCCGCCGGCCCTCTTCATATATGGAATAGTGTATTTTGCCATCAGGTACTGACCCCTGAGCGAGACGTCAAGGGCTAGGTCCCATTCTTCCGGCTCAAGATCAACGGCGTTCTTCCGTATGGCAACGCCTGCATTACTGAAGAGGATGTCAATACGGCCGAAAATATGTGCTGTATGCTCAACAGCCTGTTTACAGTCCGTGGCTGACCGTACATCACACTTGATGAATATCGCCGTTCCTCCGGAGGATTCAATCTCACTCACGGCCCTGGCGCCTTTCTCTTCGTTTACGTCAATGATTGACACCCTGGCGCCAAATTCAGCAAGTCTTTTTGCCGTACCTAGTCCTATGCCCGATGCGCCCCCTGTGATAATAGCAACTTTGCCTTCAAGAGAGAGTAAATCAGCAGCTTTATTACCTGTATTCATTGTTGTCTTATTTATTGTTTATCAGCTTAAGCGAAAATCCGTAGGAATATTTTTGTGCCGGGATGGTGTACTCATCATGGACATGTCTGCCCCAGGAGGTGTCTCCACCAAGACCCATCTGCATGAAATCAATATTCCATGTGATATAGCCGGA
>CAYQNT010000005.1:0-33137 GCA_964418865.1 uncultured Rikenella sp. | reverse complement strand
GGTCAGGGACAAAATCAAGAGCTTCAGGTGCATACTGCCATGCACTTGTTGAGATGGGCCAGTCATTACTGACCATAAGTCCGTTACCGTTCTCATCAAGGAGCGTGACCCAGCGCACATCAGTCTTGTTTCCAAACTCCTGCGGCCGCACGTAAGGGAATTTCTGATCACTGACCCTGAAGGCCCAGATACCCATTTTGCCCGATTCCTGCCTGTCAAGGTAGGTGTCATGGGGCCCTTTCCCGTAGTACTTCAGATAATTATACTCTTCATCCATTTTCACCTGGAACCCGAGCCTCGGTATCTTCGGCAGAGTCATGTCAACAGGGTCAAGATCAAAGGTCAGCTTAATCTCTCCGCCTCCGTTTATGAGATAAGTTATCAAGTAGTTTGCCTCCGGGGCGGCTGAGGTAAATTCAGCTCTGACGGATATTCCTTCAGCGGTTTCGGTGGCAGAGTATTTTACCAGCTTCGCGCTTTCCCATGCCTCCTTCCAGACTGCAGCCCACTCATACATTTGATTGCCGAGATCCGGGTCAGTGGGCGACCTCCAGAAGTTAGGGGTCAGGCATCCGCGAAGGAGGAGCTTTCCAAGGGTATATATCTGTCTGATCAGCATGGCTTTGCTGTCGAAGACCACTTTAAAGTCTGTTCCTTCAATAATCAGCACACTGTCTGATTCGGTCAGTATCAGGTGCTCATATCCGGGATCAGCCTTTACCTTTTTTTCGCGTTGCCTGATCATGAACTGGTCCCATGCCACCTCATATCCTGCGGGAATAATCTCATCAGGCCTGTTTTGCAGGCTGCTGATTGTAATGAAGTACTCTTTTCCCGGATTAAAGTCAATTCCGTCATATGAAACGGCAAAGGAGTTTTTCCCCTGCGGCGCAGCATTCAGCCCGGTCAGGTTTCCTTTCCTTATCTCATCTCCATCTTCAAGGATGGAGTAGACGACAGTGAAATCCGAAAGGTCCCTGAAGAAGAATTTATTCTCGATGATGAATTCTCCCTTGCCGGCATTCTCAGCATGCATTTTAACGGGCTGATATACTTTTTTTACCTCTTGCAGTGAAGGATGTGGTTCACGTTTCGGGCTGACGAGGCCTGTATTAAGGAAATTCCCGTCTGTAGGCAGGTCAGGATGCAGATCACGTCCGTAGGCGTAGAACGGCACTCCCTTATCATCGACATATTCAGGGGACTTATCGGCCCAGTCCCAGATGAAGCCGCCCTGCAGGGAGGGGTATTTCTCTATCGTCTCCCAGTAGTCGCGGAAGTTCCCCAGTGAGTTACCCATGGCATGGCTGTACTCTATCATGATCAGGGGCCGTGACGGATTAGTAAGAGCATAGCTGACAAGCTTTTGAATAGGTGGATACATAGGACAGAAGATGTCTGTATAAGGCTCCAGTTTGGCAGGTTCATACTGCACGGGCCTTGTATCTCTCTCCTTCAGCCATCGGTAGCAGGCCTCAAAGACCCGGCCATGGCCGGACTCATTGCCGAGAGACCAGATGATGATCGAAGGATGATTCCTGTCGCGGTAAAACATTCTTTGGATTCTGTTGAGTGACGCAGGCAGCCAGACAAGAGTATCACCGATCTGTGTCTCTTCACTGTTAGCAAGAGGATGGCTCTCCAGATTAGCCTCATCAATCACATACATACCATACCTGTCTGTCAGTTCATACCAGTAAGGGTCATTCGGGTAATGACTTGAGCGAACGGCATTTATGTTATTCAGTTTCATCATGCGGATGTCATTTTCCATACTGGCCCTGGTTACAATATGCCCTGTGTACGGATCAGTATCATGCCTGTTGACACCGCGGATATAAATTGCCTTGCCGTTGACACGTAGCTGTCCATCCTTTATTTCGGCAGTGCGGAAACCTATCCGGGAAGAAGAGACTTCAACTGTTTTTTTTGTTGCCGGATCCCTGAGGGTAATAATGAGAGTATAAAGGTGCGGTGTTTCGGCACTCCATGGAAGGATATCTTCAAATTTGCCGGTGAACTCAAAAGTGGTCCGGCTGTCAGGCCCCACGGAGACCTGCCGGCTCTGGCGGTATATTTGTTTATAGCCGCTTCGTTCATCCAGGAGCTGAACTTCAACGTTTACTTTCTGCCTTTTTATATCGAGGTTTCTTATCTCAGTCCAAAGGCTAAGCAGGCCGGTCTTATAATCAGTATCCAGTGCGGCGCGGGCAAAAAAATCGGAGAGATGTGTCCGGGGCGCCGCGTAAAGGAAAACGTCACGCTCAATGCCAGAGAGCCTGAGCATATCCTGACTTTCAAGATAGCTGGCATCGCTGAACCTGAAAACCTGAAGTGCAATGGTGTTTGTGCCGGGAACAAGGTAACGGGTGATATTGAATTCCGCAGGTGTCTTTGACTCTTCCGAATAGCCGATCTCTTTTCCGTTTATCCAGACATAGACAGCCGAAGTGACTGCTCCTATATGCAGAAAAACCTCTCTACTGAACCACTCACTGCCTATACTGAATTCGCGTTTGTAAGAACCCACGGGGTTGTAGTCATCCTGCATATCAGGCCACTCAGAGACAAAGGGATAGCTCTCATCAAGATATATGGGGTAATCATAACCCTCAAATTCCCAGTTTGATGGCACCTTGATCAAGTCCCATCGTGAAACATCTGCAGTGTCATCATAAAAGTACAGCGGTCTTTTAGAAGGACTGAGTGCGAAGTGGAAATTCCACAGGCCGTTCAGTGGCTGGAACCACTCTGAATCTTCCTTTCTGTTGGCTATTGCCTCTTCTGTGGAAGTGAATGGGAAGACCATTGCATGAGGTTTTTCCTTATTGATTTCAAATACCATATGATCTTTCCACGGTTGCCTGTCGCCGACATTCTGCGAAAAACCGTTTAAATGAAAAACGGGCAGTAAGAGGAACAAGAATAATAATCTGATCAATATTTTACAATTGAGCATGTTATACATATTTAGGTGTGTCATCTGGTGCCAACGCCATTGCCCATGCAAAGGCGGCATAAAAGGCTGTTGCACTGACAAGATCGTTTATTGGCACTTTTTCATCCGGAGCATGTGCCAGCACCTCATCTCCGGGTCCGAAGCCAATGGTTGGTATGCCGTATATCCCGCAGGTCATGATGCCGTTGGTTGAGAAATCCCACTTATCAACCCCAGGCATTCGGCCAAAGAGATCAGAGAAAATCTTAATACCCTTCTGTACAACCTCATCCTCCTCAGACAACTGCCATGTTGGAAAATACTGGGTTATCTCAAACTCCATTCCTGTATAAGTCTTTACCGGATATGCAAGGATCTCAACCCTCGCATTCATTCCTTTAAGGATTTCGTTTATCTCTGCCACGGCGCTCTCTCTTGTCTCTCCTGCCGTCAGCCTCCTGTCGAGGTGCAGTCGGGCATAGTCGGGGACAGCACAGAGCGAAGGGCTTTGTGTTACCACCTGCGTCACCGTTATGCTGCCCTTACCGAGGAACTCATCCCGGGCAAGCCTCTCATTCAGCTTCTCTATCTCCAGCGCTGTTCGTGATGCCATGTAGATGGCATTGACCCCACGTTCGGGGGCCGAGCCGTGAGAAGATCTGCCGTATAGATGAACGTGCATCTCCATCCTGCCCCTGTGGCCGCGGTAGATGTTAAGATTAGTCGGTTCAGTGATGATCACAATGTCAGGTCTGATCCCATCCTCCTCAACAATGTACTTCCATGACAACCCTTCGCAATCCTCTTCCATTACGCTTCCCGTGAAATAGACCGTAACATCACTGGCAAACCCAAGCTCTTTCAATATGCGTCCTGCCGTTACAAATGCTGCCACCCCTCCCTTCTGATCAACTGACCCGCGACCGTGAACGAATCCGTCGCGTATCTCCCCCCCAAGAGGGTCAAAACTCCAGTTGCCCTCAGCGCCAAGATCAACAGTATCAAGGTGACCGTCAATGGCAAGTATCCTTTTGCCACTGCCGATACGTCCTATGACATTACCGAAACCATCGATAAATACCTCATCAAACCCAGCCTCTTCCATCTGGCGCTTAAGTTCAAGCTGCACCTCTTTCTCTCCAGAAGATAATGATTTGATTTTGATAAGTTTTGAAAGATTGTCTGCCGTATAATCCCTGTATTCCTCTGACAGTTCGGTAATTCTCTGTAAAATGTTTTCCATGAAGTGCGATTAATATGAGCAATACAAAGTAATAATAAATCTCGTGTGCGCCATACCGGTGTGTGCCATAGTGCAGCCTGAAAAATCCGACCGATTACAGATACGCTCTGACAATGACTTAAGGATTACGGATAGTGGGAGGAAAGAGAGTAGACCGGAATCAGCTGCCCTTGTCACTATCGTACTTCCTCCGGAAGAGAAAATAGGCAGGTATGCCGGTAAGGATAAGTGAGAGGCCTATCATGGCCTCGCGCGGACGGGTAATTATTGTATTGAAAAAAAGTCCGATGCAGAAGAGTACAAAAATGGCTGTCACCACCGGATAGCCCCACACCTTGTACGGGCGGTAAACGTCAGGCATCCTGCGACGGAGGATAAATACTCCCACTGCCATGGCGCCGTAAAATATGTAAACGGCGAAGATGACCATATCCGTGAGCTGGTCAAAGCTACCCGATATGACAAGCACTGAGGCCCATATCCCCTGCCATAGCAACGAGTTGCCGGGCACGTTGTGGCTATTGAGCTTCCCTATCCCTGAAAAGAATAGCTTCTCCTGTGACATTGCATAATAAGGTCTTGATCCTGTCAGTATGCTGGCGTTAAGACATCCAAGGGTTGTCAGCAGTATCAGCAGCGATATAAAGAGCACCCCTGCCCTCCCCCACAAATTCCTGATTGCCTCTACCGCAGCTATCTGGTTTCCGGCTTCATGAACCTGCGTCAGTTCAGCAATTGACATTATCCGCATATATGCCAGGTTAACAAGAACATATATGGCTATCACTACCACTACTCCTATAGCTATCCCTTTGGGTATGTTGTTATTCGCGTTCTTGATCTCGCCCCCGATAAACCCTACTGAAACCCAGCCCTGATACGCCCAGAAAGCCGCCAGCATAGCTGTATAAAATGACGAAATGGTGACAGTGCCATTACCAAGTTCCTTGAAATTCAGGAAATTCGCCGGTCTGGGAGTATCAGTTGTCAGTCCTGCAATGACTATCACCAGCAGGCCGGCACACACCAGGAAGAAGATGATCTTACCTGTCCATGCCCCGCTGCGTAATCCTGAAATATTGAGAAGTGTCAGAAGCATGATCACAACGATCGCCGCCAGCTTAATGCCAAAATCCTTGAACGGGAAGAAGATGCCGCCGATGGTGAAGTCATGAAGTGAGGGTAAAATATCGGGAATGGGTAAGATGCTGTTTAGCGACTGTACCAGGATGTATGCGAGCGAGGCAATTGTGGCTGTCTGAATGATGACGAACAGTGACCAGCCGTAGAGAAATGAAAAGAACCGTTTATATATTTTCTTGAGATAGACGTAATCGCCACCGGTATCAGCCAGCATTCCGGCCAGTTCGGCGTTACTCAGAGCTCCAAACAATGTGATTATACCACCGACTATCCAGACCAGCAGTATCCAGATTGATGAATGCAGCTCATTGGCCATCGGGGCGACCTTCTTGTATACCCCTGATCCTATGATATTTGCAATGACTAATATAATGACATAGCCTAGTCCGAGTGTTCTGGTTAGGCTTCGTGGATTACTCATAGACAGTCATTATGCAGGTGAAGATGCTAATTTAAAAAATAAGATGAGCCCTGAAGCAGCAAAATGTTATGCCACCAACACATGTCTGAGAAAAGCAGGTATAACTTTCTGCCAAAACCAACGTTTTAATAAAATAGAGACTGAAGGAATCAGTAACATGTGAGTTCTTCTGCAGTTGCAAGAGAAGTTATCAGACAATTAAAATAAACCATTAGATAATGAAAAACATAGTTGTATTCCTGGCGGCATTGTTGTTATGCAGCTCTGCCAGTGCCCAGTGGAAGGCGCAAACAGCAGAAACATATGACAAGACATACCGGATGGCATTTGTCTCCTCAATCAGTGGTACTGAAACACTCAGGATCATGCGTGCTGTAATACCCGGGCAGAAGGTGGCCAATCCGTATGATCAGATAACAGGACAAATATTGCTGAGCAAGAATATAGGTACTGAGAACCGTGTTATCAGCCTGGTTCTCAGATTTGATGACAGTCCTAAGATGTACATCCATCAGCCGACCGATATGAAGCAAGAGTGGGATGTGAATGTCAGAAAATTCATTATCGAATCTGACTGGCAGATGTGGAGACTGGGAGATACAAGAAACAAACAGGCCAGAACCGAGAACACCAATGCTGACCGCAAGAAAGAGATCATTGACCTGCTTAAAAGCAGCCAAAAGGTCAACTGTCAGATCGTGTTGCTTCATAAGGTACATGGTACGCAGTCTATAATCACTTCAGAGTTCTTGCTGAAGAACTCCACCAAATCAATGAATTTCCTGTTCCAATAACTAGTAAGATCGCCGGAAGTTTTGTTCCTTTATGAGATTATTGAATTGCTTAACCGATCTCATGAGGCCTGTATGTATTAGCATATCTGAATACAACAGTATTAAACCTGTTATATGGAGGTTCTACCCTCTGGGAGGGTCAAGCTGTCTGACCATTAACGATTAAATCATTTACAGATGAAAAAGTATTCCCTTGTGATTATGATGGTTGCCGTTGTGTTATGCTTCCATCAGGACCTGCTTGCGCAGAAGAATAAGAGTAAGGCACAGCCATCCTCTCCGGCATTAGCCACGGTACCGCTGATCATTGATGGTGAAGCACAGAAGATAGCTGCCTTTGAAAACGCAGACAACTGGATACGGGAAGACCTGTGGGTTGAGACCACGTTTGACACTGACGGTGATGGTAAACTTGACAGGATGCATGTTGATGTCACGCGGCCGCGCCAGACAGAGACAGACGGTCTGAAACTCCCGGTCATCTATGAGTCGAGTCCTTACTTTGCCGGCACCGCCGGTAACAATCAGGAATACTTCTGGGACGTGAGGCAGGAGCTCAATACTGTTCAATCTCCTCATGTCTACCCTCCGCAGATTGAACGGCGCGGCGAACGACCCATCATCTCCAACTCGCAGGTAAAGGCATGGCTACCATATGGTTTTATCGTTGTGCACTCGTCAGCCCCCGGCACAGGACTATCGCAGGGCTGTCCCACCATTGGCACCAGGGTAGAAGCACTGGCTCCCAAGGCTGTCATAGAATGGCTGAACGGGAGAGCAAAAGGTTACACCACTGCCTTCGGTAACGAGGAGGTAAAGGCATACTGGACTACAGGTAAGGTAGGTATGATAGGAACATCCTACAATGGCACCATCCCCTTTGCTGCAGCCACCACGGGGGTCAGCGGCCTTGAGGCTATTATTCCCGTTGCGCCCAACACATCATATTATCACTACTACCGCTCCAATGGCCTTGTAAGAAACCCCGGCGGATACCCGGGCGAGGATGTAGACGTTCTCTATGACTTCATCTTCACCAATCCGGACAACTGCACCTACTGCGACAGCGTGGTGAGAGACAGAGAGATGGCGGAAGGTATGGACCGTGTCACAGGAGACTATAACGATTTCTGGGCCAAACGTGACCTGATGAACTACATGGAGCCCTTCAGAGCTGCAGTGCTTATGGCTCATGCGTTTAACGACTGGAATGTTGTGCCCAGCCACAGCTACCGTTTCAGCGAAGTACTGAAGGAGAAGGGTATTCCGTTGCAGATGTATTATCATCAGGGAGGCCACGGGGGCGAGCCTCCTTTTAAGATGATGAACAGATGGTTCACCCGTTATCTGTGTGGCGTTGAGAACGGTGTGGAGAATGATCCCAAAGCATTTATAGTCCGTGAAGGTGATGACAGGCTCAAGCCAACACCTTATGCTGACTATCCTAATCCTGATGCGGCGCCGGTGACCTTCTTCCTGACCCGTGGAGCACCTGCTGCCGGAGGCCTGGTGACAGAGAAGAGCGATGGAAAAGGTACAGAGACCCTCACTGACAACTTCTCATTCAGCGGTTCAATTCTGGCTCAGGCTGAATATACCGATCATCGTCTTCTCTATCTTACCCCTGTGCTTACAGAGCCGGCTCACATATCAGGAGTGGTTACGGTGAAGGTGAAGGCTGCATCGAGCAAGCCGGCAGTGAACCTTTCGGTATGGATGGTGGCATTGCCATGGACCAACTCGCGTGAACCACGGATCACTGACAACATTATCACCCGCGGCTGGGCTGATCTGCAGAATCATCTCTCACTTACTGAGAGTAAGCCGCTGGTGCCGGGTGAGTTCTACGAGATGACCTTCAGCCTCGAGCCCGATGACCAGATAATCCCTGCCGGCAAGCAGATAGGTCTCATGATCTTCTCAAGCGACAAGGAGTTCACTCTTCACCCGATGCCGGGCACAGAGCTGACCATTGACCTTGACGTGACGGAGGTGACAATACCGATAGTAGGCGGAAAGCCAGGGCTAAAATGATCAACAGGATAACTACTTCCCTGTAGGGTACATGCAACCTGAATAATCCCGACTTCTGTACATCGATTGTTTCAGGCTCCCCCTGTTCTCTGATTTTCTATTCCATCCTCCGTACAACCATATTGTTGTCCAGGAGCCTACTGTTATAAGTCTGCATAATAGCTTTTAGTTTTTCCTCCATTTGCAGTTGAAGTTCCGGATTTTGTCCAATTATATTTTTTACAAGAACAGGATCGTTCTTGTAATCAAACAGCCCAACGGCCTTATTGCCAATCATCTCCAGAATATGATCCTTCATATAAAGATGATAAGTACTCCCGGAAGTATTAATCGCAAATGACTCATATGAATCATCCAGAAGGTTATTTCCAAATGCAATATACTCTTCATCGTAGTTCAGATAACTCAACACAGTTGGCATTATATCTATCTGTTGGGCAATCCTCTTCTTCATTCCTGTCAAGTTGCTGCCAGGCTTATACAAAATAATTGGAACACTGTAAGCTCCAAAGATATTCTGAAACTCTTTATGGATGGGTTGACTGGTATGATCAGCAGTAATTACGAAGAGCGTATTATTAAACCAATTGCTTTTTGAAATTTCATCAAAGAATCCCCGTAATACAAAATCAGTATAACCGACTACTTCTGCAATAGGTACTGGCCCTTTTTTAAATTTACCAATATATTTTTCAGGCACTTTGAATGGATGATGTGAAGAGACTGAAAAAATCGAAGCTAAAAAGGGTTGTCTGAATGTATTTAACTGCTCTGCAAAAAACTTAAAAAATGGTTCATCCCAAAGACCCCAGATACCATCAAAATCACCTTTATCAGGATATTGATCAAACCCGAAATATTCATCAAATCCTGCAACTTTTGCGAATGAATCAAAGCCCATTGAGCCATTGGGTCCACCATGAAAAAAGGCAGAATAATATCCTTTTCTTTTCAATAATGAGGGAAGGCCGTTTATTTGATTATTAGCGTAATGAGAGATTACATAAGGAGTCTCCAACGAAGGTATCGACGTGAGGATAGAGGGCATCGCATCAATTGACTTTCTGCCATTGGCTATTGAAACATCAAAAGTAAGGCCAACAGAAATCAGTGAATCAATAAATGGAGTATAACCTACGTAACTATCCCATCCCCAGCTTTTGTTCAATGCGCCTATATATTCTCTGCCAAAACTTTCAAGAATAATTATTATGACATTTTCATTGGAGAACTCTTCATCTGCTTCAGGGTAATAATGGGGGTTATAGATTTCGGTAAGCTTCTCAGCATTAAAAAAATCATATCGAACCAATGCCTTTTTACCCAAAGTTCTAAAAATGCTGAAGGGGGTATTAAGAACAATTGCAACATTCCTTGGATTCTCAACATATCTGGCTGCATTACTTATAGTAATCGGTCGGGTTGAAAATCCATACCCTCCCCTAGCTGCTCCTAACAGCAGGGCAATCACAACAGGAATCAATATGAGGTTCACAAAATGATAACTGATTCTATTTGAAGGTGAGGGACGTTGCGCCTTAACCTTGTTGTAAAGGTAAACCATTAGAAACCACATTATTAATGTAAATAATGTTGCAGGCCAGTAATCGACTAGAAACCTAAAAAATAATTTTACCAGATTATTTTCATTCTCAAACGTCTGAAAAACGTCGGCTGTGGCTCGTTTATCCGCAAATCTGTAATAAACAAAGTCCATTCCGTTCATTGCAATAGCAATACCATTGGTTACGAAAAAGATATATTTCATAACTGCTTGTGAAATATTGCTATACCTGAATTCTAAGGGGATTATGTGTAATATGATAAACAGGATATTGATATAAACGATAGCAGAGATATCAAATAATAAACCTCCGCGTAGTATGGTAATAAATTCACTTAAGGAGATACCGGAAAACATCTTAAAATTATACAGGAAGAATCCAATCCTGCATAAAGAGAAAATAAGCATGATAAGTAATATCCTGTATACCAGAACCACGAAAATGTTTCTGGAGAAAAACCAGTTTTTCATAGGTCTAAAATTTTATGCTGAACTCGGAAGCCTTGTTGTGAATCTCAGATTAGAATGTACGTAATAAAGCTACCCAAATATAGTTGCCATAAACCATAATCCTAATTTTCCCGTCATTATTCCAATGTGTACAATATC
Source organism: uncultured Rikenella sp. (assembly GCA_964418865.1). GTDB lineage: Bacteria > Bacteroidota > Bacteroidia > Bacteroidales > VadinHA17 > SR-FBR-E99. Next base: position 22,391 of record CAYQNT010000005.1, on the reverse strand, counting down.
AGGCCTGGGACTGAAAAGCAATCAGCACAACTTAAGGTCTACTCAACCAGAGAGGTTTTAGCCACAGGCAGGATGGTAATCCCTTTCCTGAAAATCCAGTATTTTTGTAGAGGATAGTTAAACGCAAGGGAAACAAACAGATCGGTTACAATACGGCTGATTCTGTAATCTAGTCCCAGAAACGTTGTAATAAAGTAAGTGCCTGATGATTTTAAAAGGATACTATTAAGTACTACAAAAACAAACTTCAATAATTGCTTTAATGAAGAGTTTTTATAAAAGCCGCGTTTTGAATAGAAGGTCCATTTTTTATTTAGGCTGAAATTTACTACCGCTCCAATCACCCCGCCCAGTAGAATACTAATTGTATAGTGTAGATTAAATACCTCAGTGAAAAAGATCATCATAAGGTAATCCACGGCTCCGCCTAAGAATGCCGAGGCCTGGGCCTTTATAAAGACATGCAATTCCTCAAGCAATTTTCTGGTACTTGCTCTGCTCCATTTCCTTATTGTCGTATTCATTTGCAAGCTTTAATAATTTGATTGTATTTATAATGTTCATTATTAATAAGATTGCCGTAGCGAATAGAGAAACGTATTGAATTGAACCTTTAAAAAGTACTTCAATAATTAAGATCAGGGATATTAGAATCCGAACCTCCGTAGGACCAAGGAGACCCGAATCAATAGAGTATTTGCCGGTAACTTTGTAGCGAACTGTAGCGGTAATCATGGCCCAGCCATATAATACTACGAAAGCAAATCCAATCATCTCCCATGGCCCCTGAACATAAATTATAAAGCCCAGTCCCATCAAAATAACTCCTAACCAGTCAACGGTGATATCAAGAGTAAACCCATACCACTTGCGTGGCTTTTTACGGTAATAGGCAAGTCGCCCATCAAGCGAATCACCATACCAGCTTATTGCATATCCCAATACGCCAAGCAGCAAATAATTGGTACTCACATATGCAGCCAGCAAGAAACTGATAAATGTAAGGATATTGCCACCAAAGCCGATAGCAGTAAGCATATCCGAACTTACCCACGAAGGAATGCGCTGAACCAAAAATGCCAGTGTCCTTTGTTCTGACTGTCTTAGAATATTTGTTCGTTCCCTGTCTTTGGAAATGAGCTTAATAACCTTGTTGATTGCCTGATAGCTACCAGTTTCCATGATCTTCTACTAAATTATTTACAAGAATTCAAATCTTTTGGCACACTAAATTACAGTAAAACCACAACATAGTGTATCACCAAATCAACAATTGTCTATTGTTTTATTCCATCCTTGCTTTTCTTGCGACCTTTGCTTTGAGATCATCAACTGCATGATAGACAACCGGCACAAGGAATACGGTCAAAAGCATGGAGCTTGTCAATCCGCCAATTATGACCCATGCCAGACCGTTCTTCCATTCCGACGCAGTACCCGTAGCAATGGCAATGGGTATCATCCCAACAACCATAGCTGTTGTGGTCATCAGAATCGGTCGTAACCTGATTTTCCCTGCTTCCACAAGCGCTTCCGGGTAGAACATTCCCTTTGCCTTTAACTGATTGGTAAAGTCAACAATCAATATTGCATTCTTCGCAACCAGTCCCATTAGCATAATAAGCCCGAGTATTGTAAACAGGCTCATATTTGACATGCTCAGGTTCAGGGCGAGAAAAGCACCAATAGTTGCCACCGGAATTGAGAAAAGTACAACAAAAGGATATACAAAATCGTCATACAATGCCACCATGATCAGATAGATCAGGATCAATGAGGCAATAAGTGCAATTCCAAGTGCTCCAAAACTATCGTTTTGCCGTTTAATATCGCCGCCCCATGACATTGTAACACCCTCATTGAGTGGATTATCTTCCGTATAAGAGGTCAGGCTGGCTGCAACAGTGCCCGATCCGATCCCCAATGCATCAGCACTGATAGTTGCAGCAGGCAAACGATCTTTGCGCTCCAGTACGCTAGGGGAGCTACTCTGAAGAACATCTGCAAACTGTTCTAACCGAATGGGCTGCCCCATTGGATTAACAATGATCAATCCTTTTACATCATTAATGTCTCTCCGGTTAAATTCATCCAGCCAAATCCTTACCGTATATTCAATACCGTCTTCAGTCAATGTGGCATCATCATTACCTGCGAAGGCATTTCTCAGAGTGGCACCAACCAAAGCTGTGTTTAACCCGTAGCGTGACATCTTATCCCTGTCTAATTCAACCTTTAATTCAGGATTACCCGTCTCTATCGACAACTGAACATTATTTGCACCTCGCATACCTGATAAAGTATCCTTGATTCGCTGAGCTTCACTAAAAACTACCGGGAAATCAGCTCCGCTTAAGGTTAATTCAATGGGTGCTGTCTTGGCAACCAGCCCAATAGTTGACATGGTAAAATCAACCCCCTGGAATTCTTTCATAAGGGTATTTCTGATACCTACCATATATTTTTCTGTAGGCACCTTCGCTCTTTCATCAACAGGTTTTAATGTAACAGTTAATTCGGTTTTGTTTTCTTCTCCTATACCCAGGCTGCCCATCCCTGTAGTTGGCCCGCCAACGTTGCTGAATACTGATGCAACTTCAGGCTGTGCAAGAAGAAAATTCTCTACCTGCATGGATACTATGTTATTCTCTTTTATTGAAGTGCTCTTGTCAAACTCAAGATTGAACTTAAATTTCCCCTGATCACCTGTGGCAATCAATTCACTGCCCATGATTCCCATCTTCATCATTGCTCCGGTACCTATAAAAAGAAGTATTACAATCCCGATGAAGATTAGTTTATGACTTAATACCCATTGTAGTGATTTTCCGTACCAGGCTGTAAGGTCTGAGATTTGAGTCTCTACCCATATTAGTATACGCTTATAGATATTCGTCGGTTCCAGTACCTCCTTTTTACCGATGCGGGATGCGATCCAGGGTGAAAGAGTGAAGCTAACCAAGAGGCTCATCAGTGTGGAGATCATAACGACTACTGAAAACTGTTTGAGCAGGTCAGCCACAAACACAGGGACAAAGAGTATTGGCAGAAATACAACCACAATTACAAGCGTAATTGATACAGCAGCGAATCCAATTTCTGATGTCCCCATAAGGGCTGCCTTTCGCCTCTCAACCCCCTGATCAATATACCGTTGTATATTTTCAAGTATTACAATTGAGTCATCGACCAGAATTCCTATTATTAATGACATAGCAAGGAGTGTCATTAAATTGAGTGTATAACCCAACAGCCACATTGCAACAAAAGCAGAGATAAGAGAGGTCGGGATAGCTATCAGAATTATCAGTGCGTTGCGGAAGCTGTGCAGGAATAAAAGCATTATCAGGGAGACAAGAAGAATAGCAAGACCCAGGTCCTTGATTACATGGTCCACTGCTGATACAGTGATATCTGTACTGTCGTCTGCGATAAAGAATTTTAACCCGATTGCTTCGTTGGAATTTTCCATTAATTCCAGCTTTTCCCTTACAAGACCGGAGACATCAACAGCATTAGCGTCGGGCTGTTTCTTCAGCAGGATACCAATCCCGTTATTCCCATTGTATCTGCTTACTGATGATATATCTTTTATTCCATCAGTTATGGTAGCCACATCTTTCAGGTAGATAAGACTGCCTGGCCCGACTGCCGCAACAGTTACATTCTCAATGTCTTTTATTGATTTAAATTTCCCCGAAAGCTTAACAGTAATCTGTTCTTCGCTGGTCTTGACTTTTCCGGCGGGTACCTCTTTGCTGGCACGGTTGATAGCCTCGGTTACCTGCAACAGAGAGAGCTTGTAATAGAGAAGCTTCTCATTGTCTACTTTTATCTGAATCTCCCTCTCCTCACCTCCCAGCATAGTGATTTCGGCCACCCCCTTTATGGTCTGTAATTGCGGAACATATTCATCAACCATTTTCTGATAGAATTCCGCACTGTTCATGTTTGAAGTTGAACTAATCTGCATTATCGGTAATTCATTTACCGATAGTTTGCTCATAACAGGCGATTGTATACTCTCAGGCAGATCCTTTTTTATATTATCAATCTGCCTCTGGGCATCCTGCATGGCAATATCTATGTCAGCCCCATACTTAAAGTTTACTATGACAATAGATGCATTGCTGATTGATTTGGATAAGATATAATCAACCTTATCAACATTAGAGACAGCATCTTCAACTAGCTTTGTGACAGATGTCTCTACCTCCTGAGGCGAAGCGCCGGGGTATAATGTCTGAATGGTGATCACCGGCTGACTAAAATCCGGCATCATCTCATAGGTTAATATTGTATAAGCAAAAAGCCCCGACAATATCAACGCGCTAAAGACCACTATAACCAGTGAGGGTCTTTTTATCGATATTTCTGTAATTTTCATCAGTATATATTTTTATTTTTTTGATCTGATCTGCCTATTGGCGGACATGTTGATGGACTAAGCTGATACCGGAAGATACCCTATCAGTATTTTACAAGAGTGCCATTTTTTAAATTAATGAACCCGCTTTCTACTACTATCTCACCCGCCTCAAGGCCGGATAATACAGCAGCGTATTTATCATTCTGCAGGCCCACAGTTACACCCCTGAGTACTGCTCTGCCGTTCTCAACAATATAAACCTGAGGATTGATTGAAGATCCGAGAAGTGCCTTTTTGGAGATTGACGGGAGCATCTTGTTATTGCCTGTGGTGATCTTTACAGTGCCAAACATTCCTGCTTTTATCATGTGATCAGGTGTGTTTGCCATCAGTATCTGAATCGGATAATTATGTGCAAAATCACCCTTGCTGCCAATCATTATTATCTTGCCGGACAATGAGTTGTCAGGGTATATGCTGGCAGTCATATCAACTTTCTGGTTCATTTTGAAGTATTTCAGATCAGACTCAGGTACATTGAGTGTCATTTTCAACATGCTTATATCAGTCAGCTGAATCAATGGAACTGGTGGTGATATGACGGTTCCCAGTTCGGTAAACCGTTGTGTTACCACACCCGTGAATGGTGCAGTGATAGTTGTTCTGTTAAGCTGCTCCTGAATAGTTTTGGCCTGTATCCTGGCAGAGCTGAGGGCTAACTGAGTCTTTTCAAGCTGTATGCCCTGCACCGCATCAGCATTGGCAAGCACCGTATAACGGTTCAGATCTTTTTCAAACCCTTCAATCTGCACATTGACAGCTTCCAGCTGTAGCCGCAGGAGCTCATTATCAAGCTGGGCCACTACGCCGCCCTTATTTATGACATCTCCAAGCTCAGCATCCATTCTGATGATTTTGCCCTGAGATTCACCCATCACTTTCCCTTCACGGAAAGGTTCAAATGTTCCTGTGTATGATTGTTCAACAGCGATATCTCGGAGAGAAACGGTATCAACTGAAACTAATATAGCTTCCTGCTTATTAAAGTGATAGACTTTTTCCTCTGCTGCCTTCTTGTTGACAAACAGCCAAACTACCAGTAATCCAAATATTACCAGAGATACGATTATGTAAATAGCCTTCTTCATCCGTTTAAATTTTTAAGTTGTTAATACTTTACTTTAAAATTTGAGAACGGATGTAACCGCTCCGCTCTCACAAGAACTTTTTTAATCATTCTTGTTTGCAAATTTTTGATTAAAAAAGGTCCTTGTTCGTTTCATGATATTTATTTTTTTATAAGATTTCCTGTTACTCTTTGCATTTCAAGTTCAGCCTTAAATAGACTTATAAGGGCTGAGAAATAATTTTGCTGTGCCTCCCTGAGACTGTTGTCTGCAATTAACACATCAGTCAGGCTGGCAACGCCTTGCTTATTCTGCAAAACGGTATTGTCATATATTTTTCTGGCAAGCTCTATCTGAGCAGTTGTGGTGCTGGTATATTCCTTTGCCGCCAGGTACTGTCTGTTGGCATTTTCATTCTCCATCCTGTTCTTTTCAACAGCCATCTCCTGCTGTAGGGAGGATTTAGTTATTTCAATCTTTTTCTGGTTTATCCTGTGCTGGGTAACAGTACCATTGAAGAGAGGAACAGTAAGCTGCGCTCCCACAAAACCGACCGGATAGAAATTGAAAAAACTGTTCTCACCGGTGCTCCCCAATCCTGTCGTACCATACATCGCATATCCGCCAAGGGAAGGCAACCGTGAAAGTCTGAGACCGTTTAATTCGGATTGGTTCAATTGAAGCTTCTTCTCTATTAATTTCAGTTCAGTAATTTCTCCCGGCTGATAATTAATCTCAACAAACAATGGTGTTGCAGGCTCTACTTCCAGGTTGTTTGAGAGTGGCTTTCCCATCAGAAATTCAAGCACGTTGGTGACCTGCCTGTATTGCGCATACAGAGTTGTTCTCCTGGACTTCAGCTGATCAAGCTGCAGCTGAACCCTGTCTACGTCCGATCCTTTGACCAGCAGCTGCTCATAAAGAAGTTGTGTGGTTATCCTGAGCCTATCGATATTAATGATATTGCTGTCAGTAAAAGAGATCTGACTAAGGAGTATCTGGGCATTATAATAGGTCTGAGATACATCAAGACGAACCTCTTCCTCGGCTTTAATATGCTGCAAATCTGCCATATCACCGGCAATGCGGGCCGTTTTAAGAGCTCCGATAACCATAGGGTTTACAATGGGCATATTAAATTGCACATTGGCAGAAAGATTTTGCGGTACTCCAAACTGCACCTCCTTGTATGTACCTGCAGGGCCTCCAAAAACGGAGGCAGGCATAAGCTGGTAAGGGAGATCGGTAAAGTAACGATAGTCTGCAGAGGCATTAAGCTTTGGCAACAGATTGCCAGTCACCTCCTTCCGCTTTTCACCGGCCATTAAAATGTCCTGTGAAGAGAGCAACAGACTTCGATTGTGAAGCAGTGCAGTATCAATACATTGCTCAAGAGTAAGCGTTTGCGCATTTATGCTAATAGTCCCGCTTACAGGGAATAAAAAAAGCATGGTGAGCAAAACAAGACCAACACCCAGGTAGTGATTATTCACTAACTTACTTGATATTAAGATTTTCCGTTTCATATTCATAATTTTACTTTATCGTATTCAGAAGTGAGGTTAACAATTCATGTCCCTTCGCTTTCAGATCAAATGAGTAATCTGATATTTTCCACTTTTTAGCTAGCAAGCGGATTGAGCCAAAAAACATCAGTATGAAAGATTCTATATTAACATGACCAGGGAGCTTTTTGTTCTGGCGTAATTCAATAAGAAGTGAGGCAATGAGATTTTCATTAAATACCTGGATCTCATTAATCCGATATGAGAGTTGTTTCTCATTCTTATAAATCTCCTCAGAGAAGATGACAGTAATCAGAGCCGGATTTTGGGTAAAAATATCAAATATATTATCGGCAAATATTCTTAACTTCACCAGAGGATCATTGGATTTATTCAACGATGCAGCCTGATGTTCAAATACACTCATCTTGAATGAATCAAGAATGGCAGAAAGAATTGCAAACTTGTTTTCGAAATGCCTGTAAATACCTGGCTCGGATATTCCTACCTCCTTTGACAGGTTTTTTATGGTAAAACCCTGGATACCCTTACTGTCAATTAGTTTTATCGATTCATCAATTATCTGTTGTTGTCTGTCGCTAAGCATAATAAATAAACGTTAGTTAGTGTTAACTCTCAAATGTAATATATATTTTTATTATCATTCAAATTTCTTGAGAAAAACTTCTTCTCATTCTTGTCTGCCAATCTTTGATCTTTATCGTACATGTCCGTCTCATCAATAGCTGGTTAAAGTGATCTTTAGAACAGGAACCCTACCCGTACTGAAAACAGACCCTCTTTTTCTTCCTGTGAAAATTCATACATAGCTGTAACAACAGCCATCTCATATGGTGAAACCCACACGCCGCCACCATAACCGTGGTGCCATTTATGCGAGTCCTCATCCTTTTGCCATACTCTTCCCAGATCATTAAAGAGTATCAATCCGAAATATCCTTTTGTTATATAGCTTCTGACCCTGGAAAGCTTTATCCGCAGATCGGTGTTCTGATAAAATGAAGCGTAACCGGAATATCGGTTATAAGGAAATCCACGAAGGTTAGTGAAACTTCCCAGGCTATTGGCCTGAAAAAAATCATAATCACCGGCGTTGACAGCTCCTCCCGCCCTGAAGGCAGCCACATGTCCGGCGGATTTCCACGGACGTATAAACCATCTCATTTCACCGGTTACCTGGTCAAAGACTTTATCTGATCCTGTTAATCCGTAATGGAACTGGTTTCTGGCCTCCCAATATATCCCGCTGAAGGGATAAATAATATTATCACGACTATCATGCTTAAGCCCGGCACTGACTCCTACAAATTCCTTTCTCTCAAAGATTTCAGGATTCAACCCATTAGAAGCCAAATCCGAAATAAACCTATCCGGAGTAGCTTCAATACGGCTATTCTGGTAAAACATCCCTGCAAAAAAGCTGGTTCCTGAATTTAATGGAAAACTTAGCTCCGGGTTGATGAAAAATTCCCCTATGCGCACCCTGTAATAATCCTTATTGGAATACAACTTTATTGTTTCATTCCCAAGCCCGAAATAATTTTGAGTGAATTTGGGATCGCGGAGATGAAACGTAAGGTGAACATCTGCAAAATGGAAAAAGTCAGTGTATATCCCATTATAGATTACCTCTTTAGCATTTGTAGACATTGAATATTTGAATAACAGCGTGTGGTTAGCCGCAAAAGGTTGCCGCATAAAGTCGTATGTTTTATAGGTAAACCCAGCGCCAAGAAATACTCCGTCATCATAACTATATCCGGCATAGACAAGGGGAGTGAACTTATTATAATTAAAAGCATAATAGTTATAGGAGTATTTCTCAGGGAGAGCGGAAATTACTTGCCGTGTTTCATTTGAAGCCACAACCTCTGTCGTTACCCTATCATCATAAACTATTGTTTTCCTTGCAAACCCGCTTACCTTCGATTCATCCTCGATCTTATCGCTATCCTTACCTCCTACAATATGTACTTTAACTCCTTTATTTACCTTTCCGCTGACTTTGAAGGAATTACTGCCACCCAATCCATACAGCATTAGCTCTCTTGTCTCCAGATAATTAAAAATCCGGTCATAATATTTGTTGTCAGGGTCTCCTTTATCATCCATAGCATAGATGGTTACTCGTGTTTCAGTATCATTAAGTCTTTCAATCCTAAAAAGCTCATCTTGATCTGACCCAATGATATCTGCCTTTACAGCCAGAATTGAGTAGTACTCTTTTGCATATTCGTCAAGTTTATCACGCCGTGCCTTTAGTTTTGATTTTATCACATTGCCACTTATTGCAGCAATTTGTTCCGGCATATCATTTACAGCGTTATCAATCACTTCATCGGTAATTGCTTTTTTAAGATCTTCCGCTGCCGATATCCAGTCACTAAGGGTAAGCTCATTTAGAAACCGTCTGTCAAGATGTTGGGCCTGGGTATTCAATCCGGCCATATCCTTTATATCATAGTCAAGCCCCTGGATTTTACGCAACAGGAAACTTCGGGTTGACAGCCATGGCAAGATGCCTTCATTGACAAAGAGGGCCATGTCACGGTCACGCGGAACGGGCCGGTATACTGTGTTTCCATCCTCTTCAAAGGAAGCCCACCGCCACTGATCTTCATACCTGTCCCAGTCGCTGATAAGCATATCCACCAGTCGCGACTTCAAAAACAAATTCTGATCCACTCGTGAATCAATATGCTCAGTGACCTTTTCAATCATCTTTGGTGTGCTGACAATTTTTTCAGAATATCCAAAACTGGCCACATCATCCCTGTTGCCATCAGGTCTCTCCTCAAACAGATACATTCCTTCCCATTTCTCAGGAAATTCATCAGAAAGATATTTCCTGTCGAGGTAGACGATGCGGGGATTAGTATGGTATATTCCTGCCGCTTCGGCAATTCCGGGAACTACAAGTGCTCCATAGGGATTTGAGGCAGACATCTGATCCTGAACAATATCTTCAGCCATATCAGTTCTAATATTTTCCGGGATTCTGCTTGATGCATCCTTGTCTATGGAGCGAAGCACCCACTCCTTTCCCGCCTCATCTTCGAGCCGCAGAGTAAGTGTTTGAAAATTCCCTCCTTCTTTTATAATCTTCAGCTCTCCATTTTCATTTTTGAAATTAAACAAGGGTATTTCAACAGGGGTAACCCATTCTTCGCGGTAGTTATTTCCAAACCATACTCTTTTAGATTTTCCGGCCCGATAAATGTCTCCTCTGGGATAAACCATAATGGTACTGTCAGGATTATTTCCACGCTGCCCGACAGTGTCTGAAACAACTCCATTGCCTTTCACCTGGCCATAGGCCGGATCCGACATACTGACAATCAATATCAAAGCCACTATGGTCAATCTGTTCATCATTTTGGTCTGTACTTAAATTTCAGAATATTACCTCTGCCATTATTGCCTTCATTTGATATGTACAAATCACCTTCAGGGGAGAAGCATATTCCTTCGGGTTGTCTGAAGATGCTTTTGTCAAGTGCCTCTATGTATTTTATTTTACCATTACGGTTCATTACTATCAGCCTGCCGGGAGTAGTTGAAATAATATATATGTCGTCTTCAAGCGGATGTATCGCAAGTCCGGAAGGATTAAAAACAGTATTCTCTGCCAGTTGAAGTTTTTTTGCCAGGTCCAATGAAACTTTCTTGAAGTACTTGGTCTCTTCGAAATCTTTAAACCATTTGGAGTCAATCAGATATTCCGGCTTCTCTTTAAGTTTATTGTCAGATGTCCTGAAGCGATAGATAGCTTTATATCCGGTTAACTTCAGCTTTTCTTTAATAGATGGCTGATTCTTACAGGCTATAATCAGATTATTTTTCCTGGCATCAAATGCTAATCCCTCTGTATCGTTTCTTGTAGAAAGGGGTGTCTTATATATGAAGATTTCGCGATTATCTGCGGTGAAGTTTGTTACTTTATAAATGGTCCCGTTACTTTCAAGAACCCAGGCAGTATCCCTGTCAGTGGCAATATCTTCATAGTCGCCATGTTTGCCAAAGGAATAAGAGTCTGATATTTCGCCTGTCTCTTCATCAAAGAGGAAAATAATTCCCTTCTCATCCTGTATGCATGCAATTTTATTCTCTCTGTACCATGATATTCCTGATATCTCGCGTAAGATGGGCTGCAATTCATAATCAGTATCCGGGGAGTTAATATCATAGGCAAGTTTTTGAGCCCTCTGCGCGCTAATGGCATCGTGGCCTGCAGTAGAACATGAGTTCATAACGCCCGGAACCGTTAGGATTAAAATGCAGATATTGAATAATAATCTGGTCATATTCTTTTTCTTAGATTGGCAGATATACAAGTATAAATGAGACTACTGACACAATGAGCCCTACCATAAAGACACCATATGTAAGCCTCAGAAGCTTATACTTTCTTGCCAGCACCTTTCCAAGGTAATACTGATCTCTGATCATGGCTGAGTAGAGGTACGGATCATCATTAAACATTTCCTCCACTGACTTTTCGTATTCATGGATATCCATTTTATAGAAGTTCCCAAAAAACAGGAGATTAACCTTCTTTTGTTTTACATCCTGACTGTTGAGTTTTCCGGATGAGACATAAGGCCTGGTTGATAGTATAGCGAGAACAATCGTTGCCAGGCTAAAAGCGAGGAAAACTAAAGTTGGGATAATGAACTCCGGTCTTTCTTCAAATTTTCTCACGAGCAACGCCAGTCCAAGTGAAATGATAATGCCATTGAGAGAGATAAGAATATTTGATTTATTATCTGCTATTGAACTCAGACTGATTTGGTTGCGGGCAGTAAGCCGAAGCATTGAGTCTGCACCACGTGAATATTTTTTCAATTTCGCCTTCTTACTCTCTTCAACTTCCTTTGGGGGAGTAACGTTGTCGGATTCAAGTTCGGAGGCCAGATTTCTTATATTTTGATCTTTCATCTTCGATAATTCAACCTGGCAATAGGCAGTATGGAATTTATGATCTAAAAGGGCTTTTATGGAACTCTTCTTGAACTTCTTATTTGACAGGGATTTAACGCCCATATTTTTCCACTCGGTCCGAAGCTTCTTAATTATATCAGGATACTTTTTCATACCCACATGCATCATGTCAGCATCACATAACACTTCAGAGATTTTGTCCGTCGGAGATTGTGGAACAACAGTTGCCCTGATGCATTCAGTTATCTGATCCACATACTCTCTTCCAACTCCTTTACCGCTCAGAAACTCTGTTGCAATTTGAATACTGACCTCTTCATGATCCTTGTATTTCTTAAGGTACCCCACATCATGAAACCATGCTGCAATTTTCACTATATCCATCTCCTCATCATTCAGGTTTTCATGACTGCCGATAATCTCAGCCTGTTTTACGACTCTGCGTGTGTGATCGATATTATGATATACCAAACCTTCAGGCCAATCTGTGGTAAGAAGCTCAGTGACATATGCTTCCACCTCGGGTAATATTTGGTTTAACTTATTCATTTGCGTATATATATTTATTGATCCTCTTCATTTAGCTTGTAGAGAGAAATCATTTTTTTACTCCCCTTGACCTTTACCTGCCCAATGGACTGAAATTCCCGTTGGCTATTAATATCCAGAGTTGAAATAACCTCTTCTGAAACAAGCATTTCTGTATTAAACCGCTTGGTAAGACTCTCTATTCTTGATGCTATGTTAACCACACTGCCAGTAATAGAGTATTGTTTACGCATGTCCGAACCGATATTCCCGGTTACAGCTTCACCATAGTGCAGGCCTATTCCTATTCTGGTTTGGGGAATATTCCCACTCTTAATCTCCATAGTTTTTCTGTTTACTATTTCCCTTGACGCCTCTACAGCATTCACAACACAGTCAGTGTCTGACACCGGTGCCCCGAATGTGGCCATGAATCCATCCCCCAAAAACTGATTAATAATTCCGTTATGTGCCTGAACAATTCCAATCATGAACCCAAACAGATTATTAAGGTAGGTCACTACCTCCTCAGGCTCACGGTACTCTGAAAAGCGAGTGAAGTCCCTGATATCAAGAAACATGATACATACATTTTTTCTCCTTCCGGTATGCCCTGATTTGTCACTCAATATTTCATGTGCTATCTGGGGAGAGATCTGCTGACCGAAGAGGTCAATGACTTCATTTTTTTCTTTTACCAAATAAAAAGAGGCAAGCATCTTCTTTTTGATAAGGCTGGCCACAAACCCTGAAGCAATACCTGCAATAATCAACATTAACGCCTGACCCAGTATTTGAATATTGGAGTGTATTAATCCCAATGGTTCAGGCTGTACAGCATAGCCACTAAAGGCCAGCGAGATGACTACGTACTCAAGCGCAGCTAAGAACCCTGTAAACAGAGAGAGCTTAAAATCAAGACGGAGCGTTGATAAAATAATGAAGATAAAATAGGTGAGTGCAGCCGGAGTATGAAGAATAATAACCTGCTCTGAATGTTTGATTATGAACATAAGAAGCAGGCTCAGCAAACTAACCTCAAAGAATGCATTGATGTAGCTATTAAAAGTATAAGAGATATCCGACTTTCTCCTTAAATGATGCCTGTAGTAATAAACTATCAATTCATAGATTACTATTATAGCCATAAAGATCAGAACAGCATATAAGGCGATATGAGTTGAAAACAGTCTGAAGTACTCATCTTGATAAAACAGGTAAATGACAAGTAGCATGATACCTTCCAGTCCTAGCAATCCGATCAGTAAACCTGTTCTGAGCCGCTCACTGGTATCAATCTCCTGATAAAACAGTGCGTCAAAATCTCTTTCGTTTTTCTTCCCGATTTGAATTTCCTTCTTCATCCTCTGGACATTTCATATATTCTAACAAACGAAATTTAAGTTAGTTCATGGTCACTAACAAAGATATTGCGTTTTTTCTGTTTTTTATACGTTCTTTGGGATATATTTATTTGTGCTTTACGAGTCTATTTATTTATTATTCTCTATATCTGCTAGATACGTTTAGTAAAAGATTTTAAAAATATTTGCTCATAAACAAAATCATTGTACATTTGTTAGTTAATAGTAACTAATATGGTTTGAATTAATAAATGTATATTAGAATGGCATAAATCCCGTTGTAAGCTGTAGGGGGTTCACAAGAGTGAAATTAAAAGCAGAGGAGGCGATATGATGAAAAATCAAAAGAAGTTAGAAGCAATTAATGATCACGTTGAAGAGATTATTAATTCAGCCAATGCTCTGTCAGACAAGTATTCCGATCTGATAGATAGGGTACACCCGCTATATCGTGATAATGCATCAAACCTGATCCATTATCTTGCATTCAGGCAATTCAAGATTGACGAACTCCAGAATAAGCTTAGAATATTAGCCTTGCCCGACCTGGCTCACATAGAAGGCCACGTCATGGAAAGCCTGTTAGGGCTTAAAACAATTATAAATTACTTAACCGGAAATCCAAAAGTTGAAAAACAGAAAGGTATCATTTCGTTAAAAAAAAGCGATAAGCTACTTCGTAAAAATACTCAGCAAATATTTGGGTTCAAATCAAAAAAGAGACGTACCCGGATAATGGTAACCCTGCCTCTTTCTGCTGCTGAGGATTATAAAGAGGTAAACCATCTGATACAACTGGGTATGAACAGTGCCCGGATTAATTGCGCTCACGATAATACGGAAGTTTGGGGGAAGATGATAGCCAACATTGAAAGGGCAAACAAAACTCTGAAAAAGAATTGCAAGGTGATGATGGATCTTGCCGGCCCGAAGTTGAGAACGGGTCCGATGGTATCAGGGCCGCAGGTTATACATATTAGTCCTGAACACGATTCAATGGGCACCATAACATCACCGACAAAGCTTTGGATATCTACGCCTGATACTCTTCCTCCTGATGGGACCGCCAATGCGGTTCTTCCTGTCAGAGAATCACTGTTAAAGAAAATCAAGCGGGGGAGCATTATTTGGTTTACTGACTCGCGAGGTAAAAAATGTAAAATAACTATCGAAAAGAAACAGGGAAAAGGTAAGTGGGGTTTATGCACAGATTCGGCATATATAAAGTCAGGAACGGAGCTTATTTTAGAAAAAGTAAAGGAGACCGGAGAAGAGAAGAGCTATGTCGGGGAGTTATTACCCATTGAACAATATATCACGCTTATTAAAGGAGATAAGCTTATTCTGACTCAGGATCCGATACCTGGTGAACCTGCCCGATATGATGATAAGGGAAAGGTTATAGAATTTGCTCATATCTCATGCACTCTCCCTGAAATATTTAAGAGTGTCAAAGAGCAAGAACCTATCTTTTTTGATGATGGGAAGATAGAAGGGGTCATTGAGAAAAAGGAGGAGAGGGCATTAGTTATAAATATATTGCAGGCCGGGGATACTGGAAGCAAGCTGAAAGCTGACAAGGGAATCAATCTGCCGAAGAGTAACCTGAATGTAAGTGGTCTTACAGAAAAGGATAAGAAAGATATGGAATTTGTTGCCCTGAATGCTGATACAGTAAATGTTTCATTTGTCAATGATGAGCATGACGTGCAGCAGTTGCTGGATGAGTTAGACAAGTATGGAAGGCATCTGGGTATAATATTGAAAATTGAGACGCAAAAAGGTTTTAATAATTTACCACTTATTCTATTAAGGGCAATGCAATCATATCCTGTAGGGGTTATGATAGCAAGGGGTGATTTAGCCATTGAAACGGGGTGGAAGAATTTTGCCAGTATTCAGGAAGAAATCCTTCGAATATGTGAAGCAGCTCATATCCCTGATATCTGGGCAACCCAGGTATTGGAGACCCTGGCAAGGAAGGGTGTGCCAACCAGATCTGAAATAACAGATGCTGCCTTGTCTCAACGAGCAGAATGCGTGATGTTAAATAAAGGAATATATATAAATGAGACCGTGCAAATGCTTGACAAGATTTTAAAACGGATGCAATATTTTCAAAAGAAGAAAGAGACGCTATTGCCTAAGCTTGATGAGGCAGACAAGTTAAGATTATCCCATGAAGCATTTGATGTTTAAAATATCATACGTTTTAACTTTATCCCTGCTCTTTGTGCCTCTGTATCTCTTTGGGGGTCCTGTAATATATATTATAAGGCATGCTGAAGTAGAGGCTAAGAGCCCGGGATGGACCAGTTCAAAAAGTGCAAAGCTATTCAGGGAGAAATATAACCAGGCAGATATCCGGGATTTTGATCCTGATGAGGTTCTTAGAAAAATTGGTAATACTAAGGGAATAGACACTGTGTTTTGCAGTCCTCAGCAACGGGCTATCGAAACAGCTCTTACACTGTTTAACAATCATGTTATTCTGAATATTAATGATAATCTGATGGAGTTCCAGTACCCGGTCATCACATGGCCGGTAATAAGGATGCCAGCCAAGGCATGGCTGACAACTTCATTTATTTTATGGACAGCCGGTCACAATAGTGACTCTATTCCAACTTACCGGGAACGGAAGCAAAGCCTTGAAAATTATTCAGAAGAATTAATCGGATATGCAGAAAGAAATGGTAAGTGCGTTGTTGTGGCTCATGGAGTGCTTAACAGGGAGTTAATCCGAATACTTAAAAAGAAGGGCTGGAAATACGATCAGAAAGAGGGATATGGAAATCTGTCTGTAAATAGTCTGAGTAAATAGAACTTTAAGAATCAGAGTCCGGTACCATTTAATCATCAAGATAAAATCCTATTCCAAACCGTACTAGTAAGCTTTCGTCAGTTGATGATTCAAACTGAATATTGAGCAGGTAATCGCGGGTAAGGGGTGAAATATAAAACCCTGTTCCATAGGCTGAGTGCCAACCCCCTTCACTGTTCCCCTCAAACCAAACCTTCCCCAGATCATAGAAGCCGGTAATTCCATATTCAAATGGGATAGAGTGGTTATGCACCCTTCCTAAATGGAGGCGTAATTCACTGTTCAGATACAGGCTGGCGTCTCCCATGAAACGGTCTCTCCGGTAACCTCTTAAATTATCATGGTGACCCAAAGAGGCGTATTTGTAAAATGGGATCTGATTGCCATAGTTTTTACTCCCTCCTGCTTTGCCAACAATTGTAACTGGAAATAACCAATCCATGGTAGCATAATACTTAAGAAATGATGATGCAGTCCCGAAATTACCTGAAGCCCCGGATATTGTATAATAGGCTCTGTTTTCAGCCTTAAACTGCAAGCCTCTGGTTGCAAACACCTGCCTGTCGCGAAAATCCAGAGAGAGGCTGGTCTGCAATCCTCCCAGGGTAATAGCATCAGAGCCAGGGATAGTGGTTCCATGCCATGCAAGCAACGTATCTGATGCGGGATTTGAATTTAAATCTTCATACAGCATGCCAAATCTGAATATGGCCTTCCTGACTATCTCCTTTTCAACATACAGATTTGACATCAATCCCCTCACATTGATCCTATAATCGCCAGCATTATAGAGGTGGGCATCTTTTACGGTATTATTGCCAAGGCCGAAAAAATTATAGTGGGGATAATTGACTCCATAATCAGCTCCAATTCCAACATCCCACTTTCCGATAAGGTCATTAAATTTGGCCTTGACCCCAAATTGTTCATTGCGATAAGTACCGGTCTTAAAGTAAATATCATAGCTTGCCTTGTAGTCATCTTTCCTGAATCCATATGTGGTCCGGTTCATTCCCAATGAAGCTGTTAACCCATTATCTGAAGAGTAGTAAATCAATGGTTTGGGGAAGTATGTATTATACTTGAAGGACTTGGGGTCATACCTGTTAATGCCAGGGTCATCAGAGAGATTGTTCTTCGTTTCTGCACCCGGATTTACAACAGTTGATTTGGTGTCATAAACGATTGTCTGCTTTCGTAGACCTTTTACAAATGAGTGATCATTTATTTCATCCTGACCCGGTCCTCCTATAATCCTTACCGGAATGCTTTTCTTTGCTGAACCGGTTACATTAAAAATATCATTCCCACCCAGGCCGTAAACAGCGATCTCACGGGTCTCCTTTCTGACGAACTCGCGATTGAATAGCAGGTCGTCAAAATGGACCTTTCCCTCTTTGTTTTGCTTATACATTTTAACACTAACGTTACCGGTCTCCATACGATAGATTTCGAAATATTCGTGTTTATTTGATCCTGTAACATCAACTTCTTTGGCCAGCAGCATATAATATTTATCCACTGCATCGGGGAGTTCAGCTCTTCTTGATTTCAGCTTATCTCCGATCTCCCTTCCCGACACATCAATAACCTCAGAAGGCAGCCTGGATATGGCACTATCTATTACGTCATCGTTCATAGTCTTCTGCATTTTTAATGAGATACGGTTCCAGTCGTTACGATCCAGTTCTGAAAGCAACAATCTGTCAAGGTGCCTGGCAGGCCATGTCAAGCTTTTAATATCATGAAAATCATAGTCAAAGTTTTCAACCATTGGCATAGCCCACTCCCTGTCAGCAAGATATGGGAACAACCCATTCCATCGTGAGAAGGCATGATCCCTGTCTCTTGGAATCGGGTAATAAACCCTCTTGTTCCCACTGTTGTATCCTGCCCATTTCCAGTTATCTTCATGCCTGCCCCAGTCTCCTATTAACATGTCAAAGACCCGGGCCTCCCCAAAAGCCTCAGCATTGACATAATAGTCATTGTCTTTATATAGTTTTCTAAATAAACCCATGCTTCTTGTAATATCATCGGCTCCCATAAAACCGGGTGTTTTACCAACAGGGTCTTTGGGGCGCTCTTCCAGCATACCAAGTAAACCAGCATATGGAGCCCTGAAGGTCCCTAATGCCGGATGATCAGGCAGAACATACAATTCCGGCCTTGCATGTAAAATATCTGTTTCATCAAGAAGAGACGATACAATCAATGCACCGTAGGGATGACCGGTAGCTGTAGCCTGCTTTACCATCTTTGAAACAATTGTGTACCTGAGCTCATTCGGAACCGCTTTTGTAAGATCCTTATCCACTGATCTGAAAGCATATTCACTTCCATTATCCGTCAGGAATTTCAATGTGGTAGTCTGTCTTCCTCCACCAAGCGCGAAGGCTTTCATGGTGTCAAGATCAAGATAAGGTACTCTGACAGGAGTTGTCCAGGTGCTTCTGTAAAGAGATCCTCCCAACATCCTTTTCAGACCTTTTACTTCATACAAGCCGGCTCTCTTTGTTACAGAATCAGCAGTAAGTGTAAGAGGTACTTTTGCTCCCGGGTCGTTAATTGATGAAGGAACCGGCGCTTCAATGACCTCCTCTTCTTCCAGGCATGGTATGACATGCATGTTGACCGGAATAGTAGTGTCAGCCTTTTCATCACATGCTGATCGGAATATATTCCTGGAATACAGTTCTATCGGTTCATTCGTGCCAAATGAATAAAATCCAATCTCTGTTTTACCGCTATTATAGTATGTGATCTTTGCAAATCCATAATCTGCTGACGAGAACAGTGCCCCCTGCTCTTTGCCAACATGTCTCTTGTCATTTATGCTTCCGGATACTACCTGGTATCCCTGCTCAAAATCTAACAACTGCAGGTTGTAATCATGTGCAGAGGCATATATTAAACCAGGATTTTTGGACATGATACCGCTCATCTGGCTTATAAATGCCTGATAATTTATGCTTGACATGTCCCTTACAGTCCCTACATTCTGACGGTATGCGGCATAAAAACTTCCCAGCACCGGCAAAGGAATCCATTTACCCTGATCTGCAAATGGGAAAAGATGTTCCCTGACTGTCATATGACCTCCGTATATTCCGGCAGAGACAACAGGGTTATGACCAACTATCAGGATATTCCTGCCATCTGCATCCTCAATTGCCTCTTCCAGGTTTTCAATAAATTCTTCACGAGTTATATTACGGCAGTCCGCACCTGGAGATTCTGATATATTTTCAAAGTGCAGCCACCATCCTGTATTAATGGCTATAATTCTTAAATGAGGGGAGATATCTTCAATCTCAGGCCCCGGGCATCCATTCCGGGGTAGAGAGTTGCGGGTTTTCTCCGTATTCACCCAATCCTCATCACCCGGAATATAAAATACCCTGCCATTATGAGTAGGTTTTAAGGAGTTCAAGATATTGCCAGGGTCAGGTTCCAGCTTGCCTGATTGCGAAGATTCCCGGAAATCTCCCAGGTTAATAACAGAATATTGATTTTCTTCCGCATCCAGATACTTTTGCAATAATACCAGATGTGACTCTTTGATGCCCCCGGATGAGGTGTTTCCGATAAGGTAAACTACCTGATCTATGCTGTCAATCCCCAGAGCAAGAATATCAATTGCTGAGATGGAGATACTGATTGCCAGAATTAAAAGTCTCTTTTTCATCCGAATAAATATTTTATACCATTTTCCTTAGGTTCTATGATTAAAACAATTAATATCGTACGTTAGTTCATATTCACTAACTATTATATTATTTTTATACATGCCTTATGTACCATCTGGCGTTAAAATGGGAGTTAAAGGTTATCCGGGTTTTCTCTGATCATTTTTAAATCCCTGATCCATTTGTTCATCATATTTTCCTGGTCCATGAAAGAGCGGAAGCTCACCAGAATATTATCAACCAAAGTATTCGGAGATCGTTTTGTCTTAAATATCTCCTCCTTCTTTCCCTTGTCAATAATCTTTGTCAGATAAATGCTTATAACTTTTTTGATGCTTTTTAACCTTCTTTTAGTCCTGTTACCCATTTTCCCCTCTTCAACGCTTACTACAATAGTAAGGTAGTAGGGCTTTGTAATAAACAAATTAAAAATGTTTTCAAATAATAGTTCCAGTTCGTCGGCCGGCGACTTATTACTTGATTCAGCATCAGTAATCAGTATTTTTATTTCACGCTTCAAAGTGATTAGCAAGAAGTTCAGAATAGCGGCATCACTCTTGAAATGGTTATGAAGAGTCTTAGAGTCTACCCCCATTTTCGTAGCCAGGTTTTCAGTTGTCAAAAAGTCTATTCCGGCCTCTGTAACTATCTTGCCGGCTGCGTCAACTATTTCTTCTTTAATTGTTTCCATAATATGTAAAAGTTTTAACTGTTCAAATACTTAAATGGTTAAAAAACTTTTCTTTCAGGTAAGTCTATTAAAGTCTCTTGTATTACCCACTGTTCTAACTCACTATACTTTTGATTGAAGCCTCCGGTATTATTTGTCGCTCCTGACTATTAATTGTTTCTGCTCTCTATATTTTGCAACTGGAGATCCTTTGCTGAATCATTTATTTTCTTTTAGTCGCTCCTGTGACTCCATAGTATTATTCAAATACATATATATAACGAATTCGTGTTAGTGAATGTTCACTACGAAGATATGCAAATGTTCTTATTCTTTCCAAATATTTTTATAAATGATTTCACTATAACTCCGTGCTTCCTAGAGTTTTTTTTACCGGTTTCCTTGCAGCGTTCCGGTGATTCATTTCGTATTAGGTTATAAAAGTCCTGTTTTCTGGTAGAAGAACCTCTTTAAACCATCAATATGAAAAACCCAGTATTAATAATTCTCAGCCTCGTGACTGTTGCCGGATTGTTATCATGCTCCAAAGAGAATACCGGCCAGGAGCCCGATCTTACTCCAAAGAGCCTTGAACTGACCGCCAAGGGTCAGGAAGTTATTGCCTATGGCAATGAATTTGGCATTGAGCTCTTTACTAAAGTTGCCGGGGGAGAGAACGAAAATCTGATGCTTTCACCGCTTTCCGCCAGCGCCGCACTGACCATGCTGCTGAATGGCTGTGACGAAGAGACCTATGATCAGCTGAAAGAGACGCTGAAGTATTCTGAAAGCATGACCATAAGTGAGATAAATGAGGTCTACAAAAGTCTGGTAGCACAGTTGCTCGTCATTGATCCAAAGGTTAAACTGGCCCTCGCAAACGCTATTTTCTACAGGCAGGGGTTCAGCGTCAAACCCCCGTTCCTCAGTACGATGGAGATCAATTTCAATGCAGAGATAGCTGGCCTTGATTTTTCTCAGCCATCTGCTCTTACAACCATTAACAAATGGGCCAGCGATAATACGAAAGGTAAGATACCTAAAGTGCTCGATGAAATCTCCGGCGATGCCGTAATGTTTATTATGAATGCCCTCTACTTCAAGGGCGACTGGAGCTATCAGTTCGACAAGGCTCTGACCTCAGACAGACCATTTCATATTTCCGGTTCAAGCTCAGTCGATGTAGGCACAATGAAGGGAGATGTTGGTTCAAAAGTAAACTACGGAAGTAATTACATGGCAATCGAACTGCCATATGGGTGTACAAATTTCACTATGGTGGTGGTGGTCCCGGAGGGTACACTCTCTGATTTCATTCCATCATTCGATGTTGAGAAATGGAACACAATCACA